>CAYFUP010000079.1:5862-14417 GCA_964346235.1 uncultured Bacteroidales bacterium
GTCATCATTCCTCTTTTTAGGAGGTCATCATTCCCCGCTTTTTCCATAGTTGGGAAGAACCCGGGCACTCGGATCGTTTACATCACAATTTTCCCATTCTTTGTTTGGCATCCAGAAATCTTTAACCACCTCTGATCTGCCAGGAAAATGTTGCTCGAAGATTTCCCGGTACATCAGTGATTCTTTTGATATGGGCGGCGCATGGTGATATTTTTTTCTGGCGTCCCGCAAGTCCTGGTCGGTGAATATGTTCTCCGCATAATTTTTGAGATAATCGGTCACGCTGTGTCCCACCGCATCGGAAAAAGCCGCTTTTTCGCGGTAAAGAATATCCTGCGGAAGGTAATTTTTCTCAAAACTCTTTCTGAGCAAATATTTACCGATGCCGGTAAAGTTCATCTTTTTCCGGGGATCTATTTTCATCACATAATCCAGAAAGTCCAAATCACCAAAAGGAACCCTGGCTTCCAGTCCGTTTGAAGAAATGCTACGGTCAGCCCTCAATACATCATACATGAAGATTTCACGAATTCTTTTTTCGGCTTCTTTTTGAAAAGCATCAGGTGATGGAGCAAAATCAGTATATTTATAACCAAAAATCTCATCGCTGATCTCACCAGTCATCAACACCTTAATATCGGTGTTTTCGGTAATATACTTACAAACGATGTACATTCCCATGGATGCCCGGATGGTGGTAATGTCCCATGTTTCTATATTATATATCAGTGTGCTCAGGGTATCAAAAATGTCCTGTTTTTTAAATAGTACTTCCGTATGCTCAGCCCCTAAATATTCTGCCACAATCCTGGCATATTTGGTATCTATGGCATCTTCATCAATGCCAACGGCAAAAGTTCTGATGGGACGATCGATGATTTTTGCTCCGATGGCACAAACCAGACTGGAATCCAGTCCCCCGCTGCAAAGAAATCCAACCGGAACATCCGCCTGGAGCCTTTTTTCTACTGCTTTGGTCAGCAAATGATTGACGTTTTTGAAAATATCATCCAGATCATCATCATGGTACTTATCTGCTTTCGACACATCATTATAGCATTCAAACTTTTCTCCGTCGTATATATAACCGGGAGGAAATGGTTTCACGGTGGTACAGACTTTATCCAGGGCTTTCATCTCACTGGCAAACATAATGGCACCTTCATTGGTATATCCGTAAAACATGGGCCGGATTCCTACCGGATCTCTTGCGGCAAAATACTTATCCTGGTCAGCATCATAAATAACACAAACAAATTCCGCATCAAGGGACTTAGCGGTTTCTTTAATGCCTTTTTCCATAAACATGGGAATTATCACCTCGCAGTCGCTATATGATTGAAAATCATAATTATCCTGGTATTGCTTCCTGAGCTGAACGTAATTGTATATTTCTCCATTGCATATCAGATGAACATTTTTGTAAACCAAAGGCTGATTGCCTTTGTCTGTAACATCAATGATCTTAAGCCGGTGAAAACCCATCCAGCCCTTATCTTCAAAATCTTCGATTTGCGTGTTATCAGGACCGCGGTATTGGACTTTTTTGAATTCAAATGCCGCTTTTAACCTGTTCATCTTATCTTTTCCCGTGTAAACTGAAAATCCACACATAAGTCTTTAAGTTTTAAATTATATTTGAAAATGATAAAAAACTATTAAAATGATACAAAAAACACTACAAAAATAAATAAAAATAATAAAAAAACAAAATAAACTTTAAAAGATTAAGTAATGATAATTTATTTTCAAATTGAAACCAATAATCTTATATTTGTATCCTAACATTAAAATTTATAGATAATAATGAAAGATAACTTACATATTGATAGTTTAGATAAAAAAATCCTATCCATTATTTCCAAGGATGCAAGAATTCCTTTTCTTGAAGTAGCCAGAGAATGCGGTGTTTCCGGGGCTGCCATACACCAGCGGGTTCAAAAGATGATGAATGCGGGCATCATCACCGGCAGTGAATTTATTGTGGATCCCATAAAAATAGGGTTTACTACATGTGCTTATGTGGGCATTTTTTTGGAGAAAGCCAGCATGTTTGATGATGTGGTACATGAACTGGAGCAGATTCAAGAAATTACTGAATGTCATTATACTACAGGAAACTATTCGGTATTCATAAAAATATATGCCAAAAACAACAGTCACTTGAAGACGGTTATCTCCGATAAGTTGCAATCAATTAACGGCATTGCACGGACAGAGACTTATATTTCCCTGGAAGAGCGGTTTAAACGTCATTTGCCAATCGATTAATGGTTGCTTTATATTATTATTTTGAATAGGCGAATAATATGCAGATTAGCTTTGACCGATAGGAAATTGAGCTGGATTCGCAATAGCCATGTTAAAGTTTTATGTTGCGAAACAGTTAAGATCCCTGCCATGGTTGGTACTTTTATTGCATGACATATCCATTGTTTAACCAAAAAAGTACACTTATGAATACCACTTCAAAATGGATAAAGAATTATCAATCAGTCGTTGACAATGGACGAAACCATGCCATGGTGCTGGACATGCCACCGGCAAAAAACGGAGATGACATGGGGCCAACGGCTCTTGAATTGGCTGTTATGTCATTAAATGGTTGCATTAATACCATATTTTCTGTAGTGGCGAATAAAATGCGGATTTCCTTTGAACAAATGGAAGTAGAGCTGGATGCTCATCAGCCTGAAGGGGCATCCACGGTCACAGAGGTTTACTTTGAGGTAAAGGTGAAATCAGAGGAATCGGAAGAAAAACTGAACAAATGTCTGGATGCCACCATGAATACCTGTCCGGTTGGAGTACTTTTCAGGGACTCAGGTGTGAAAATAAACCGGAAGCTCACCAAGTTGTAAGGGGAAAATAACTTTTTGGCAGTCATTGCATGCACTTTTTTGATGGAAATTTTATCTGGCTCCCTGCATCAGGGGGTTAATCAAAATATTCCAGGGAATTAATCTTTCTGTAGCCAATCAGCCTGACATAACGCTCATTGGGTTTTTTATGATAGATGAAAATGAGGTAATCGTTTTCTGATTCGTAATGGCTGCCTTCAATCAGGGTAATATCCCCTTTTTCAGCGCCTTTCTTTTTAAAAGCATATAAATAGTTATAATAACCTTGTTTTAACAAAAGGGTTCTTTCATACCTTTTTTTATCAAGGTTATAGTTCATCATGCTTGTTGAATCAAGCTGCCAGTTTGTCAAATTACCTATAATATAGAGGTCCCCATCCACCAAATTGGCCGGATAATCCAGTGCGAAGTTGACAAAAACATAATCTGCATCGGTTTCCGGTTTTTCCTCTTCTTCAATATCCACCATATAAAAACCGTTCCTGTCCGGGTTATAAAAGTATTCGTCATAATCCCTGGGTTGATTTGGAAAAAGGGTCACATGAAAATAATTACGGTCAAATACAATGCTTTTAATCTTTTCAGATTGATACCGGAGGGTTTTGGTGTTGAAATACCTGAATTCTTTTCCGGAATGAAATATATTTCCTTCCTGGTGATTGTACCTAAGCTCATTGTTGCTCACAAACAGGGGTTTTAAATCTTTGATGACGTTATCTTGTCTCCCGTTTTGATGAATCTCCACCTTTATGTCATTATATGGGTCATCAATCATATGGGTCTGGGTTTTTACGGTAAAATGGATTTCATGTCCGGTATCCCGGTATTTTGGGAGAATGGGGCGTTTTACCCTGGCTTCGATTTCAACCTGGTTTTTGACAATACGAAATCGTTTAGTAAACAGGATATTGCTTTTATTGAAATCCTGGTAAACCATCAAAATATAGTTTCCGGATTTCTTAAAACTGACCAATTCGTTTGGTATGCTGACTTTATAGTGAATGTAATCAAAATAAGTATTAAAAGAATAGGCATAGTTATCGATTCGGTTGTCGGAGAATCCATTCAGGTATTCAGGCCTGGAAATCTGGGAGGGTTCCCATCGAAAGTTGCAGTGGATGAAGTCGTATTGGTAATTCTGTATGGTGGTGGAAAGATCATCAAACGAAAGTGTCAGTCTCTCCCGGGTATTTAAATGAATAATGGGATAGGAGATTTTTTTATTTTCCTGATGGAGTAAAACAGATTTGATTTGGTCTTTGTAAATGCTGTCCTTAATAACCCCTGATAATCGGAAATCTTGCCCCAATGCATTGATTGAAAAAACAATAAAGATAAGAAGTTCTAAAAATATTTTTTTTAGTGTTAATTGATAAACAATAACGTTTAATTCATTGTTTGTGTAATAACATTTCAAAATGTAATGTTTTTTTATGGGACTGTTAATATAGAAACGAGGCATTTTTACTGATTAATATATTATGATAACTAAAAAAATAGATTTATTTTTGATTTTCATTTAACAAATATATAAATACAATGCCTAAAGTCATTAAAATTAAGAAAGGGCTTAATATAAAATTAAAAGGGAAGGCAGAAAAAATACTGGAGCAGGCGGAGCGGCCTGATTTCTTTGCTGTTAAACCGCCTGACTTTGAGGGGATAATGCCAAAACTTACCAATAAACAGGGAAGTCATGTGGATGTGGGTTCCCCGTTGTTTTTTGATAAATATCATCAGGATGTGGTTTTTACTTCACCGGTCAGTGGAACTGTTTCCTCAATAAACCGCGGAGAACGCAGAAGAATATTAGAGGTGGTTATCGAGGTGGATAATAAGGACAATTATATAGCGTTTGGTAAAGCAGATCCACTATCACTTACCCGGCAGCAGGTCATTGATAAACTGGTTAAAAGCGGATTATGGCCTTATATCAGGCAAAGGCCATACGGTGTCATTGCCAATCCGGAAGATAATCCCAAAGCCATACACATTTCGTGCTTTGATTCTGCCCCATTGGCTCCGGATCCTGATTTTCTGGTATCGGGACAGGAACAGGATTTTCAAACAGGCATCAACGTGCTGTCAAAATTAACGGACGGGAAGATCCACCTGAACCTGAATGCTGCATATCCACCTTCTAAGGTCTTTACTGGGGTAGATAATGTACAGTTAAATTATTTTCAGGGTCCCCATCCTGCAGGAAGTGTCGGCGTTCAGATTCACCACATTGATCCCATAAATAAAGGGGATGTCGTCTGGTATGCATATCCGCAGGACATTATAATGATTGGCAGGTTATTCGAACAAGGCATATATGACCCGACCAAAATAGTGGCCCTTACCGGATCTGAGGTTGAAAATCCAAGATATTACAGAACCGCCAACGGGGCATCCATAAAACCCCTGACCAGTGGAAACATTAAAAGCAAGAATGTAAGATACATCAGCGGCAACGTGCTGACAGGTTCCAAAATCAATGCGAATGGATATCTGGGTTTTTATGATTCTCAAATTACCATGATACCTGAAGGGGATCATTATGAAATGTTTGGGTGGGCAAAGCCAGGCATCAATAAGTTCAGCCATACCAGTGCTTTTCTGTCCGCTTTGTTCCCGAAAGAAGAATATGTACTGGATACCAATTTGAATGGGGGAAGACGGGCGTATGTCATGACCGGTCAGTATGAAAAAGTGATCCCCATGGACATTTATCCGGTGCAATTGATAAAGGCGATCATGGTAGAAGATATCGATTTGATGGAAAATCTTGGCATATATGAGGTGACGGAAGAGGATTTGGCTTTGTGCGAATTTGTTTGTACCTCAAAAGTGGAAGTGCAATCCATCTTGAGGGAAGGCTTAAACCTGATAAGAAAAGAAACAGAATAGCAAAATGCAGTCATGTAATCATAAAATAATTGATTGATATGAATAAATTGTCAATTATCTATAAAACAGGGGCCATCAATGAAGTGTTTAACAAAAATAATGTTTAATAAAAATTCATAGGAGTGAATAAAATAAGAAAATATATTGATCAGATAAAGCCACATTTCGAAAAAGGAGGTAAGTTTGAAAAGCTTCATTCGACATTTGATGCTTTTGAAACCTTTTTATTCGTTCCGAATGAAGTAACCAGCAAAGGATCTCACATCAGGGATTTCATTGACATGAAGCGAACCATGATTTTAGTGGTGGTGTCGCTGATTCCTGCTCTTTTATTTGGAATCTGGAATGCCGGATATTTTCATTACATGGCCATGGGTGAAATATATGGAGAAACAGTAAATTTTTGGGATATCATTCTTATAGGTTTACAAAAAGTGTTGCCGGTAGTGGCGGTGTCTTATGCCACTGGATTGGGTATTGAATTCGCTTTTGCGCAAATCAGAGGCCATGAAGTCAATGAGGGATTCCTGGTGTCGGGGATGCTCATTCCTTTGGTCATGCCCGTGGAAGTTCCTCTATGGATGGTGGCTTTGGCCACAGCATTTGCCGTGATCATTGGAAAAGAGATTTTTGGAGGAACGGGCATGAATATCTGGAACCCGGCGCTTACGGCCAGGGCTTTTTTATTCTTTGCCTATCCTGCTTTCATGTCGGGAGACAAAGTTTGGATATCCGGAATGCTGGATGGAAAAAATGTGGCTGACGGGTTTTCGGGAGCCACCGCTTTAGCACAGGCGGCAGATGGAAACGCAGATTTAGTGAATGGGATTGGAGAGCCCATATCTATCGCGGACATGTTTTTTGGTTTCATTCCGGGATCCATTGGAGAGACTTCAGTGGTGGCGATATTATTGGGAGCCCTGTTATTAATTATTACCGGTATCGGTAGTTGGCGAATCATGTTATCCGCACTGGCAGGCGGACTGGCCATGGGTTTTATCCTCAATGCATTTGCTGTCAATGAACTAATGGCCATCCCGGCCTGGGAACATATATTGCTTGGAGGCTTTATGTTTGGTATAGTCTTCATGGCAACGGATCCGGTTTCAGCGGCGCAGACCACCAAAGGGAAATGGATTTACGGATTTTTAGTGGGATTTTTGGCCATACTCATCCGGGTGCTTAATCCGGCATACCCTGAAGGGGTTATGCTGTCCATACTATTGTTAAACACCTTTGCCCCGTTAATTGATCACTACGTGGTGCATGGAAGCATAAACAAAAGACTGAAGCGGGCGAAAGTACTCAGTAATTAAAACTAAATGATGAAAGAAGTCGATATCGTTAAACAGGTTCAAACATTCAAGAAATGAAAAATTACAGCAACAATTATATTTTCATATTCTCTTCCGCCATGGTAGCGGTAGTAGCAACAGTCCTGTCTTTTGCAGCCATACAGCTAAAGCCTTTGCAGGAGAGAAATGAAGCCGTTGCCAAGCAGATGGATATCTTAAAGTCTGTATATAAAGCGGAAAATGCGGAGAATGTATCGAAACGTGCTGAATATGTACAAAGCCAATATGAAAAATATATTGATTCAACTTTTGTGATTAATGCTGAAGGGAAACTGGTTGAGGATATGGATGCTTTTTCTGTGAATATGAAAAAAGAAATTGCCAACCCAAGGGATGAACGGAACCTGCCTGTTTACCGGTGTAAACTGGATAATGGGGAGATGAGATATATTATACCTGTAAGGGGAAAAGGTTTATGGGGACCAATATGGGGATATGTTTCCCTGAATGAGGATTTCAATACCATATATGGAGCGGTGTTTGACCATAAATCGGAAACACCCGGTTTGGGAGCGGAGATAAATCAGGACTGGTTTCAGGAAGATTTTCAGGGGAAGAAATTGTATAACGAATCGGGTGAGTTTGTATCCATCAATGTTTATAAAGGTGGGGAAGGATCAGCTGAAAATGCGGGCGATACCAGACATGGTGTTGACGGTGTTTCGGGTGGCACCATAACGAGCAATGGTGTTCAGGCCATGATAGAAGATTGCCTGAAGCCTTATACAAGTTATTTCAATAAAGAAAAGGGATAATAAGGAAAAATAGAAAATGGTTAACCAAAAATAGTTTGAATTATGGCACAACAGGAAAAAGAACCATTGTTTTCATCAAAGAACTTAAAATTGCTGAAGGAACCATTGAATGACAGTAATCCCATTACAGTGCAGGTGCTGGGAATATGTTCTGCACTGGCTGTTACAGCCAAGCTGAAGCCATCTGTGGTGATGGCCATTTCTGTGGTGGCTGTCATGGGATTGTCCAATGTCATTGTTTCGATTCTCAGAAATGGAATACCCCCAAGGATAAGAATCATTGTGCAGCTCACCGTGATAGCTTCATTGGTGATACTGGTCGATCAGGTCCTGAAAGCTTTTGCTTTCGATGTAAGCAGGCAGCTATCGGTATTTGTGGGATTGATCATTACCAACTGCATTATTATGGGAAGATTGGAAGCATTTGCCATAGGAAATAAGGTATGGCCTTCCTTATTGGATGGAATTGGCAATGCCGCAGGATATGGCGTTATTCTGGTGGTAGTGGGTTTTGTGAGGGAGCTGTTTGGTTCAGGAACGCTATGGGGTTACCAGGTTGTTCCGCAAGCTTTTTATGAAGCCGGTTATGTAAACAATGGCATGATGATTTTACCACCTATGGCCTTAATAACCGTAGGTATTATTATCTGGATACAAAGAAGTAAAAACAGAAAGTTGGTAGAATCGAACTA
>CAYFUP010000080.1:0-14331 GCA_964346235.1 uncultured Bacteroidales bacterium
GCTTAAGGCTCGCATGCCTTGTTCTTGACGCCTTCTTAAAACCACTTTAGAATAATTGGTTTTAAGAGGCACTAATTATTATGCAAAATATGAAAAAACCAGGTAAAAGTCAAAAAATAATCATTCCTTACCAGGCTGAAAAAACAAAAGGATTATTTAAGAATTATTTTCCAGGGTGCTTCATTAATATAGCTTTTTTGATTTCGGATAATCCATATTGTAATGCAAACCGCGGCTTTCTTTTCTTGCCTGGGCCATTTTAATGGTTAAATATCCCCCATTGATTAAATTCCTTAATTCGAAAAGGTTTTGTGAAAGTGTGGATTTTTTGTATAATTCCTCAGTTTCCCGGTATATGATTTCAAGCCGGTTCAATGCCCTTTCCAGTCTTTGGTCAGACCGGACAATGCCCACATAATTGGACATGATTTGCTGCATTTCCTTATAGTTTTGGGTAATCAGCACCTTTTCCTCCGTTTGTTTTGTGCCTTCATAATTCCAATCAGGAATGCTTTTCTGAAATGAAATATCCTGCATCAAACGGATAGCTTCCTGCGCTGCCTGATCGGAGAACACGATGGCTTCCAGCAAAGAGTTGGAAGCCAGTCGGTTGGCTCCATGGAGGCCAGTGCATGCGCTTTCCCCTGCCGCATATAAATGATTAATCCAGCTTTTGCCATTTTTATCAACCATAATTCCTCCGCAAAGATAATGGGCGGCTGGTACCACCGGGATATGGTCTTTTACAAAATCTATGCCAATGGCTTTGCATTTTTCATAGATATTTGGGAAATGCTGAAACAGGTAATCTTTATCAATTCCGGTGGCATCAAGATAGACAAAATCGTACCCATGAATTTTCATTTCATTGTCGATTGCTCGTGCCACTATATCTCTTGGCGCCAGGCTCTCGCGGGGATCATATTTATGCATGAATTCCTGTCCATCCTGACTTCTGAGTATTGCGCCGGCTCCGCGCAAGGCTTCGCTAATCAAAAATGAAGGCCTTTCATCAGGATCATACAAAGATGTCGGGTGAAACTGAATGAATTCCATGTTGTCTATGATTCCTTTTGCCCGGTAAACCATGGCAATCCCATCTCCTGTCGCAATGGTAGGGTTGGTGGTGGTTAAATAAAGGTTGCCGATGCCGCCTGTAGCAATCATGGTTATTTTAGCCAAAAAGGTTTCCACAATCTGATTATTGATGTTTAAGACATAAGCTCCATAGCAAGTCGTATCTCTGTGGTATCGTTTCACTAGCTTACCGAGGTGATGCTGGGTGAGCAGGTCGACGGCAAAATACCCTTCAAAGATCTCAATATTGGGATGATTCATGATCTGAACGTTTAATGCGCGCTGAATTTCTTCACCGGTTTTATCTTTATAATGAAGAATCCGGTATTCAGAGTGTCCCCCTTCCCTATTGAGGTCATATTTTCCGTTTTCATTTGCATCGAAATGGGCTCCCCAATGAATCAACTGATCAATTTGTTTTGAACCTTCTTCGACTACCATGCGGACAATCTCTTCATCACAGAGTCCGTCCCCTGCATTGATGGTATCCCGGATATGTTTTTCAAATGTATCCGGTTTATAAGTCACCGCTGCAATCCCGCCCTGGGCATAACTGGTATTGGTTTCATTAATCTTGTTTTTTGAAATTACTGCAACTTTCCCATATTCTGCTACCTTAAGGGCAAAACTAGCCCCGGCCAGTCCTGAACCAAGCACCAAAAAATCGTATTCTTTTTGCATCTGTTTATTTTTTAAATTTTCAAAAGTCAGATGGAACCTCCTTTTTGATTATGCGCGTATGTGATTAACACTTAATCATGGAGGTTTCATATTCAATCATTTAATTCTGAATCCGGAGGGTTAACATATTTTTATGAACCCGGCTGTTTTTATGAATTCGGACATACTTTTATAAATATATCAAGCCAAAACTGGTTTAGCATTCAACACATCTAAATTAGGAATAAAAATAAAATAAATTTTTATAAATTAGATCCTTTAAATATATCAAATCCATCAGGATGAAAGGATGGAATGGTATCCGCTTTTCCATATGCACCGATAAATGCCCGGATAAACATGCTGTAAAATGCCTCATGCTTGAAATTAGCGCTACTGTCAGAACATGTTAACCCTTGCTTCAAACCATAATCAGAAAACGAAGCGATGAAGGATGAATCTTTACTGATGATGTGCATGGGGGTTTCCGGTTTTCCAAACGTTTCCAGTTCAGGAGGTTGATGATCCCCGGTTAACAGGAAAACAGCATTCCCATTGTATTTCACAATAAAATCAATTAAAAAATCCAGCTGATATTCAATGGCATTCATATAATCATGTAATTCAGGTTTTTGCATGAAAACTGATTTTTGCCTATGCAGTCCTTTGTCATTTTTGAGGGTTTCCCAATCTTCAGCTATTTCAGTCGGAGAATAAAACGGATTGTGCGAATTTTGTGTAATCATAAATAATGTGAATGGATCATCCTGCTGTTGTTCCCGGATATAATTATGAGCATAATTCAATGCATATTGATCCGGAGGTGCCGGGCCAAAACCATATAATTTACCAGAATAGTCCAAATCATTATATTTTATCCATTCATCTACGGCATAAAAACGGGTGTATTTGTCCCATGGGATAGGCATATTTTCATGAGGGTAAATAGAAGATAAGCGATAATTTTTATATCCCTTGTTTTGAAGAAAGTTCAGCAGATGACGGAACCGGCAAAAAGATTCATGATTCAGCAAGAAATTGTACACCCCGCTGTTTTTAAAATTAAAACCATAAATCACATTGGAATAACTTATCCATGATGCCCCCCCCTGAACCGGACTTCTGCTTAAGGTAGTGGTTGAATGCCATTGATGATCATCTAATAGAGACTCTTTGCAGGCAAGGATTTTTTTATATTTTTTTTCGAGTGAATCGATGTCGTACAAAATCCGGCCGTAGGACTCAATAAAAATCAGGAATAATGGAGGTTTTTCGAGTAAGGCTTGCTGATCCAGGTAATCGAGCATGCCAACATTTTTCATGGAAAGGTTGTTGGAAAGCTGCTTGTATTTTATTGATCCTATGATGTTGGAAACGAGTAATTTACTGGTAAACTGAAGGGTGTATTCGGGTTTATGATCGACTCCATACCTGAACAGGCTATATCCGGTCACCAAAAAAATCAGGGATGAAAAAACATAAGTGAAAATGCTTGCTTTGAAAACAACCATGCATCTTATCAAATGTTGGAATGAAAAATAAATTATGACAGATATGGCGATAAAACCCAATAATATCGATACTGTCATCCACAGGTGATCATGAAAAAATATTTGAAAACCGGTTTTGATCAATGACCAGTCATTGAACAATAACGGATTAACGCTGTATATGTGATAAAATGCAGAATAATAGATATGATGGATGAACCAAATCATGTAAAGGACGAAAAGAAAGGTGGAAATGTTGTTCGTATTACGGATCCGGTTTTTAAAAACTCTGATTAGCAATAATAGTATGATGAAATCAAAGCTTAATCTGAATATATCGAAATTATCCCGGTTGAACAGGTATTTGATTTTATAATACCACCCGCTTTCATGGAGAAACTGGTAAGGGATAAAATGACTGGTATCAGCTTCAATAAGGTACTGGGGCGCGAAAAGCAACGAGTTTAATATCAAAAACAACAACCAGAAAATGGCTTCAAGGTTTTTATTTTTTCGCAGGTCAATGTAATTTTTTAAAGCGTGCATGCATATTCATTTTTTATTCCTTAAAAATAAGATAAACTTTGCATTAAATAATAATTTATGGTCAATTACCCTGGAAAAATCAAAAGTTTAATATAAAATTTATCTCACATGAACCCCTCATCAACGCCCGTTTACAAAATGAGATGAGATAACCATGAGGGCTCCATGTGGTTTGAAATACGTAATTTGGTTTTAATATTTATTATTTAATTGAAATACAGAAGTTTAATATAAAATTTATCTCACATGAACCTGTACAGAAGCTTTGATGTATCCTCAAGGAAGAGCTTAAGATCATGGAGCAACATCAGTAACTTCATCTTTTCCATCTGGTTTATATTATTTGTGGTCCATATGCCGGTATTTCCTTATATCGCTGCTACCGGGATGCTCAGCTTTATCTTTTTATGGTTTATTCATTTCGATGATTTGAAGAAATTCAAGCCATTGGCTGGTTATGCCAACCTGATTACCCTCGTTCGATTAATCATCGTCCTTGTCATCGGGTTTTGGTATATTAAATTATCCGATATAACGGTTTTTATTATGGGACTGACTGCGGTGCTGATGGATGCCATTGACGGGTATGTGGCCAAAAAATATCACCAGCAAAGTGAATTTGGAAAGCATTTCGATATGGAAGCAGATGCATTTTATGTGCTCATTCTAACCTGCATTTTGTATTTGAAGGATTTTTTTGGCTTATGGATTGTGGTATTGGGATTTCTTCCCTATTTATATGGCTTTTTCATTTATTTGATGGGGGTGGCTGACAAAGAACCTAAAAAAGCAAAATTTCGAACCCGGATTGCCGGGCTATTTTTTATAGCTATCCTCATGCCTTTTGTTTTCGATTTTCGGTTTTATTATCCGGTTGTGATAGTGGCCGGCATCCTTCTTCTTACCTCTTTTCTGGCCTCCTTCATCATGATAATTACATCCAGCCGGAAGGAAACTTAAAATGGCCTTTACTTTTCATGAATTTTTATCTATCACAAAGGTCAAATATTTCATTTCTCCGGTGCGGTATAATTGTTCCAAACAATATCCTGCATAAAATATTCTGAAAACATGATTTTTCTTAATGGGGTTTATCATAAGCGTCAACATATAAAGGCTAAGCAATTTAAGTAGCAGAAAATACTTTTGGCTGCGTTTTACAAAAGGCGTTAAATCAAAAGTTTCAGGTTGATATCCCATTTTATCCAGAATATCGATCAATTCGTTTTTAGAAAAAAGATGGGTCACTGACCAGTTCTTTTTTATGCTGTTTTCACGATGACTTACCGGGTGCTTTTTAGTGATTTTCTCATTCGCAATGGTGTTCCTGTGGATTAAAAAATCATCGATGATGACCATCTTGCCTTCTTTTTTGAGATGATTTGTCAAATTAATGATTGACTTTTCTAAATCATCTGAGTGCTTTAATGATTCAATGGCAACAATCAGATCAAATTTTTCAGTAAAAGGCTTATCATAACTTTGTACCATAAACCGGCATTGGTCATTTAAAGGATTCTTATCTGAAGCGAACTCAATTTCTTTTCGGCTGACAGAAATTCCCAGTCCGTTTCTTTTACGATCCCTGCATAATTCCAATAAGGTATTGCCGGTTCCGCATCCTGCATCCAGAATATACGCATTGTCGGGAATATCGACTAGCCTTTCAATCCAACCGGTAAGGGATTGAATATCTTTTTCGAAAGCCAACTTTTTATGTATTGGATAGCTTTGTTGGTCATGCTTTAATCTGAATTTGCTTTCAAATTTAAACAGGGTGTTATAAACGTTTTCAACCGATTTGTGCATGTTTTTTTTCCAATAGAAAAATCAGTTCGTTGCTAAATTTCAGTGGCCTGATCGTGGAACAGATTTGATGATAATCCGGTTTTCTCCAAAATGTAAAGAAGCGTTTGCTTTGTTGAAGAGGCCATTGATCAGGGTATATATTGATGATGTTAAATCCATTATTTACAAAAACCGCTTTCCATTCTTCGAGTGATCTGGCTGACATGTGTGCTTTATGGTTAATGATACCCAGGTATTCCCGGAATATTTTCCACCTTAATGTGTTTGCGTTTCTGACCATAAAACAAAATTTTGCTGTTTTCTTGCTGACCCGCTTCATCTCTTCCAGGGCTTGGTTTAAGTCAATAAACCTTTCCAGAGAACCCAGACAAGTCAGATAATCAAATTTTTCTTCAGGAAAAGGAATTTTTTCGGCATTGGCTAGGATTATATTAGCCCCGGGGACTAATTTTCTGCTCATGGATATCGCCTCTTCTGATATATCAATGCCGTAAGCCATAAGCCCATTATTGACAGCACTTTTCAGCATCAATCCTCCTCCGCAGGCAACATCCAGCAGCGCTTTGCCTTTTATGGTGTGCAGAATGGATAAGAAAACTTCATATGCCGCCAATGGTCTCAGATAGCCATAACCTCTGTAATGATATGTTCTATCAAACCATTGCTTTATTGTTTCCTGTTCCTTTTGTTTTAGAAGTTTTGTGTTTATTCGCTTTTCCAATTTTAACGCATGTTGTTTGCTTATAACAAGGTCAACCCAAATAAAGTTTAATACGTTCCCGATTCAAGGATGCCAATAATCATTTGTTATACGGGTATAACCGGTTTCGGATTCACAGGTACCTCCTGGTTTTATTCAGATAACTTAAATAGTCAGTTCCCGGTTTTGCATTGAGATAATCCTCTTCAAGCAATACCCGAAAATGCATGCTGCCTAAATAGATGATAAAACCCGGAATCAAAATCAAATAGGGATATATCAGGAAAATCCCAATAAAAGTAATATGCATTCCCAATAGAATGGGATTTCTGGTTATTTTGTAAAAGCCTTTCCTGTTCAAGGGGGTGCTGGGATTATCTTTTTCAGTATTTCTGCGCATTATAATGACAGAATAGAAAGACATGAAGCGCCCTGAAACCATTAATATAATACCTCCTGCGATAAATACAATATGATTAAAAAATGCTATTTTGCTGAAATGCAAGGCAAATTTTTCATGAAAGACAAAAAGCAGGGGCATGCCATAATTCATTACACCAATCAAGGCAGGCAATAACAAAACAGAAATTTTAAGCATGGGATTCATATTCCTGACTTTGTCGATGAAATATCCTGACTGCCGTTTGTTTTTATTCAGGAGCAATTGATAGGTGGATGCTTCGCTGGGGACAGGGAAGACAATGATTTCAAAGGCTATGCTGACATATACCAGCAAGGTAAAAACATCTATGGAACTTAATGCACTCATTTTATTCGCGATAAAAAATGATAAAACTTCGTAATGCTTTCCTCCCAGTCAGGTAAATTAATTTTCAGGGTTTTACAGGCATCAGTCAGATTTTTGTAGGATGATTTTAGTGTCATCAATTCATGTAGAATTTTTCCCAGTTCCTGAACATCGCCGGTCCTGAAAAATCGCGTTATTTCCGGTGGAAGGATTACCTCGTTGGCTCCGTTTTGCGATGCAACCACCGGTAATTTATACGCCATGGCTTCTGCCAGCACCATGGGATGCGACTCAAAGTCAGAAGGAAAGACAAACAAATCTGCTTGTTTATAGTAGGTGGTTAGCTCCTGGTGGTGCAGTTGTCCGGTAAATTTCACCCTTTCTCCCAAATCCGCTTTTTCTATCAACAGCCTCAGGCTTTCGAAGTACTCCGGATCAAAACCGGTGTTTCCGCATAAGGTTAAGTTCCAGTCAAGATGTTTCAAATCAGACAACCCTTTAAGTAAATCGAGTTGCCGTTTTCGGCGCGATATATTGGAAACGCAAAGCAGATTCTCCGGTTTTTGAGGATATTTCCTGCATGTAACGGGCCTGTCCTGTCCGGGACGAATCACCTCTATTTTGGAGCCCTGGATACCCATGCCGGTTAACCTGTCTCTGGTAAAGGCAGAGGGAACCACCAGGGAAAACACCTGATTAAAACATTGCAATTCCTGAAGCCGGAACTTTTCCCTGATTTTTTCCTGATGGTGTATGTCCAGGTGAAGAGGCAAGTGAATTAACCCGATTATTTTCAATTGCCGGCTGTAGGTTTGTATCAGATCTGGAACTGCTCCTAAGACCAGGCTGTCGAGGACCACCAGGGATTTGTTATCTATATGCTCCAGATGACTTCTTAATTCTTCAACATCATCATTTTGCGGAAAAGGGAAGCGTTTTAATGGGATAAAGGTTACTTTTGCCCCTTTATCTTTTAATCCTTCCACCATCCTTTGATTATACAAATTGCCTCCACTAATGACGGAATCAAAACCCCCTGATTGTATGAAAAATATTTTTAAGGATTGCATATTTTAAATAAGTGACAGGTAAGTTAGTCGTAATATGATGCCCAGGCGATGTGCGACTCGCCCAGGGTGATTTTGATTTTGCCATCAAACGCCAATCTCAGGTGCGCTTTTATTCTGGAATGAATGTAGGCGGCTAAAAACTCCGTGGTGGTTAATTCATGCTTAAGGGCCGGATGCTCATCAAGGTTTTTGTAACTGAGCGCTTTGATGACTTCATCTAAAACATCGTGTGCATGTCCGATGTCGATCACGATGTTGTGATCGTTCAATTTTTCCTTATAGAAGGTGGCATCCACGATATAAGTGGCTCCGTGCATGTTTTGCGCAGGACCAAAAACTTCCCCTTTGAGGGAATGCGCAATCAGCATATGATTTCTGACTGTTACTGAATACATTTTGTTCGTTTTTTATTTGATTGAAAAATAATGGTTTAATATTTAATAATGACCCCAATATCTTCATGATGACCTTTTCTCAACTGGGTAAAAAATTCGGGAGCTGTTTCGAAATCAATTTCTTTTGTAATCAGTTTATCATAATCAGGATTATGTAACAGCTTAAAAACGAGTTCTTTTCTTCTTTTTATGTCCCATCTGCTTGATTTCTCAGCAGGGATGGAGGATACCTGGGAGGCATGGATTTTTTTTCGCTGGGAATGAAAACTTTCCCCTAAGTGGATATTTGTCTGCTTATTGCCATACCAGCTGAGTTCCATGATGGTTCCTTCCAATCCAGTATGATTGATGCATGCCTGTAAACCCTGATCGCTGGAGGAACAATGAAATGCCATATCGAATGCATCATGTATTTTTTTATGCGGCGGGTGGCATTCAAAACCAAGTTTTTCAGCAATGCTTCGCTTAGCAGGGTTTATCTCCAGCAGGGTTACATTAACTCCCGGAAAAGATTTCAGGGTCACTGCCAGTAATGCACCAATGATGCCAAAACCCGCGATCAGAATGTTATCCCCAATGGTACAATGACTGTCCCAGATGGCATTCACAATGGTTTCCAGGTTACTGGCCATGGCGGCCCTTTTCAAAGGGATTTCCGGCGGAATTAGAAAAATATCCGAATGTTTAACCATGGCATAGCTGTGGTGGGGATGCAGGCAATGAACATACCGGCCCCGAAGGTTATTTTCTCCATCAATGATTTCACCGGCAAGGGAATAACCATATGATACCGGAAAATCAAACTGGCCCAACATATATGGAACCTGCATCTTTTCATGAAGCACTGCAGGCACTTTGCCCATGGCTACCAAACGTTCGCTCCCCGTACTTATCATGGAATAGTGGGATTGAATCAACAAGCTGTCTTCCTGAAGGAATTGAATTTCATTATTCTTTATTGTGCTCCTGGTTTCTGACAGATGCCAAAGCTCTTTTTTCATCATGTTGTGTTTTATTTAGAATGCCTTTAAAAAGCACGCCATCACCCATCAATATAAATTCACGTTTGGAAAATTGGATGGCATGACTGGTAGAATCAATAGCGGAAAGCGAAAAAGAAGAGATCCCGGATCCAAAAATTTCCGGAGCAATATAAACCTGCACTTCATCCAGGGCATTGGAAGTGAGGAAATGGGAAGTGGTAAAAGCACCTCCTTCAATATAAATACTGTAAAGGCCAAGATTATACAACGAAGAAAGAATCTGTTGTGTTGAAATAAGCCGGCTATGGGAACGAAGGCTCAGTTTCTTAACATTATTATTGGTATTCGCCGGGGAATGATGATTGGCTATCCAAATGACCTTACCCTCGTCTTGCAAAACACTTTGAAAATCATAATCATTGGATCCAAGGATGATTTTTACGGGATTATTTCCCTGTACATGCCTAACCGTCAGTTTGGGTTTATCCCTTTGCAGCGTATTGCCTCCAATTAATATTCCATCGCATAGCGCCCGCATTCTGTGAGCATGCAGGAGGTTTTCCCAATTGCTTATCCATTTTGATTGACCGGAAGAAGTCGCAATCTTTCCGTCCAGCGATTGAGCAAAATGTGAAATGGCATACGTTCTATTGTTTTTTTTGGCGATGTGCGGCAATAAGGCATAAGGCAAATAATGCATGAAAAGGTGTAGTTCGTCTTTATTAAACAGTTGGTTTTCGAATGCCAGCGGGTTGGCCTTCTCATCCAGTTCCACCTTCAGATGGTTGCCCATCAGCCGGGTATTATCCGGATGTCGGAATAAAATGATGCGGTTTTTGTCAGACCCCAGGGCTTTATCATCATTAATGAAAGGCAACCAATGATTTTTTTCCTGGAGCATGACAAGGCGATCAAATTGATGTGTTGAAGCAATCTTTTTTAGGCTAAGCAAAGATTTCCAGACGATATTTAACTTATTGTCATTCAATTAAAGGAGGGTTTAAGTATGAAAAATATTTTATTTTTTTTACCATCCCAAGAAAATCATTTTCCATAAAAAAGGCACAAATAACATCCATGAATATAATCATAATTGTGTACGTTATTGCTTATATTTCAAGGATGATTCATCATTACAAAGATAACAAACAAAATATCAAAGCGCTCAATTGTATGGGTTAATTTTGTTGGGTTTATATAATTACATGAATATTTTTTTATTTCTTTGCGTTTTTTATCCGCATCATTAAACCGGAATTTTTATTTTATTTCAGTTTGTTTTGCACCAACGGGGATTTGTTTTATGTTGATATCAGACCATCAAATTAATAAATACAACCATCATGGCTTCAGAAGATTTATTTAAAAAATTAATTGCGCATGCCAAGGAATACGGCTTTATTTTCCCGTCGAGCGAATTATATGACGGATTGAGTGCTGTGTATGATTACGGACAGTACGGGGTGGAGTTAAAGAATAACATCAAACAGTATTGGTGGGATTCCATGGTGTTGCTTCATGAGAATATTGTGGGACTGGATTCTGCCATTTTCATGCATCCTTCCATTTGGAAAGCATCGGGCCACATTGAAGCATTTCATGATCCCATGATCGATAACAAGGATTCCAAAAAGCGTTACCGGGCCGATCAGTTAATTGAGGATCAAAGGGATAAATTTCAGGCGAAAATTGACAAAGAAGTTGAAAAAGCATCGAAAAAGTTTGGCGATGGTTTTGACAGGGAAAAATTCCTGACCACCAATCCACGCGTATTATCCAACCAAAAGAAAATAGACGAGCTCAATGAAAGGTATATCAAGGCACTGGAAAAGGAAGACCTCAATGAGATTAAGCAGATTATTGTGGATTATAACATTACCTGTCCCGTGAGTGGTTCAAACAACTGGACCGATGTGAGGCAGTTCAACCTGATGTTCAGTACGCAACTGGGTTCATTGGGAGAGGAGGCCAATACCATTTACTTGCGGCCTGAAACCGCCCAGGGAATCTTTGTCAATTTCCTTAACGTCCAAAAAACCGGCAGAATGAAGATCCCGTTTGGTATCGCCCAAATTGGTAAAGCGTTCCGGAACGAAATCGTAGCCCGGCAGTTTATTTTACGAATGCGAGAATTTGAGCAAATGGAGATGCAATTTTTTGTTAAACCGGGTGAAGAACTGGATTGGTTTGAAAAGTGGAAAGAAACCCGCATCAAATGGCATAAAATGCTTGGATTTGGTGACGAAAATTACCGCTTTCATGAACATGAAAAACTGGCGCATTATGCCAATGCAGCTGTGGATATTGAGTTTAACTTTCCGGTAGGTTTTAAAGAGCTGGAAGGCATCCACTCCCGGACGGATTTTGATTTAAGCCAGCACCAAAAAGTGTCCGGTAAAAAGGTTCAATACTATGATGCTGAATTAAACCAACGTTATGTGCCTTATGTCATTGAGACTTCTATCGGTCTGGACCGGATGTTTTTATCCGTGCTTTCTGCCTCCTATTCCGAAGAGATGGCACCAACAGCAGATGGCAAAGAAGAGCAACGAACAGTGATGAGAATACCCCCGGCGCTTGCCCCTGTAAAAGTTGCCGTCCTGCCACTTACCCGGAAAGACGGATTGCCTGATATTGCCAGAAACATCATTAGGGAGTTAAAGTATGATTTCAACTGTTATTATGAAGAAAAAGACTCCATCGGCCGCCGGTACAGGAGACAGGATGCCATTGGTACGCCATTTTGCATTACGGTGGACCATCAAACCAAAGAAGATGAGACAGTCACTTTAAGGCACCGGGATACCATGGAGCAGGAACGGGTTAAAATAGCGTCATTGAACGATATAGTGGGGGAGAAGGTGAGCATGAAGAAGTTATTAAAGAATCTGGAATAAATAATTTTTATTTCAGGATGAATAAATGAAACCTCCATGTCAAGGCTTTTGACACACACGAGCATGATCAAAAAAATGAGGTTCCATATGACCTTATAAAAAATAATTTTGAACATATGAAAAAGGTATTAATCATCACCTATTATTGGCCTCCTGCAGGAGGACCTGCCGTTCAGCGCTGGGTAAAATTTGTTAAATACCTCCCGGAATTTGGATGGAAACCCATTGTCTATGTGCCCGAAAACCCAGACTACCCGGTGCTGGATCATTCCTTTAATGCTGATTTGCCCGGGGATTTGGAAGTCCTCAAAAAGCCCATCTGGGAGCCATATGATCTCTATCGCAGGTTTTTAGGACTGGAAAAAAATGAAAATTTTAATCAGGGGGGATTTATCCAGGAAAAGCAAACGCCCCGGTTAAAGGATAAAATGGCCAATTTTATCCGAAGCAATTTCTTTATTCCGGATGCCCGGCGGTTTTGGATTGGTCCTTCGGTGAAATACCTGAAAAATTACCTGGAGGCAAATCCGGTGGATTTGATTGTGACTACAGGCCCACCGCATAGCCTTCACCTTATCGGACACAAACTGAAAAACAAATTACATATTTCCTGGCTGGCAGACTTCAGGGATCCTTGGACCAACATTTATTATTTCGATGACTTATTGCTGATACCGTGGGTTAAAAGACTGCATGAAAATCAGGAAAAAAATGTATTGAAGGAGGCAGATAAAGTTGTTACTGTAGGAAATACCATAGCAAGGGAGTTTTCGGAATCCAGTGGCAGGGAAATAGAAGTCATCACCAACGGCTTTGATCCCGATGATTTTCATAATATCAGTTATCGCCAACATAGTGACATTCAGGAGCCAACATTTAATCTCGTTCATACCGGAAATATCAGTCAATCGAAAAACAATCCTGTCTTCTGGGAAGCCATCAGCGAATTGCTGGCGGAATTCCCCGGCTTACAAAAGGACATGTCCATCCAACTTGTGGGAAATATTGATTATTCAGTGAATGAATCCATTAAAAAGCATCATCTGGAAAAACTGGTTGAAAGGATCGGCTTTCTTCCCCATGAGAAAGTGATCTCGTTTCAGAAAAATGCCCAGCTACTTTTGTTGTTCATTAGCAATACCAGGGCTGCCAAAGGAGCGGTAAGCGGAAGGATTTTCGAGTACCTGGCCTCAGGGCGTCCCATTATGGCCATCGCTCATCCTGAAGGTGATTTGGCAGAAGTAATACAAGAATGTACTGAAGATAAGGTAATTGATTTTACAGATAAAGAAGGAATGAAACGAGTCATCCGGGATTATTATCATCTTTATAGGCAAAAAGGAAACATATCTTCAAGACAGGACAAAACCTATATGAAATTTTCACGGCCTTCGCTCACCCGGAAGTTAGTAAGATTATTCGATGAAATTTTCTGAGTTTTTCCGAATAATTCATATCCCTGTTAAATATTTATAAAATGCTTTGCGTTTTCGCCTTCATTAAATAGTAAATCGATGATGGACAGGTTCGGTTCAAAATCGCCCCAAAGTTGATTGTAAACCGGGTGGTTAAAATCAGTGACCTTCAGTGTTATGCCGTTTTCTTTAAACTTCTGTTCTTCCTGGTAATTGCTTCCACCAAATCCTGAAAAATATACTTCGCCATCCATTTTCCTGCAAACGGACACCAGTCTGTCGGTACTATTCCCCTCCAGGCCTTCCATTTGACTGGATATAATAAAACCGGTTTCAATTCCCAGTAATCCGCAAATCCATTTTATCAGTCTGATATTAATATTTGAAAGGTTAGGCCCGCTTTCGTATAAAATACCTGAGAATTTCTCATAATAGAGATTGAAAAATGGGGCTTTTTTATAGTTCTGCTCCAGGGTTTTACATATCTTATCAAAGCTTTTATCCACCTGGTTTATTTCCATTTGGTTGATATAATTCCCAT
>CAYFUP010000081.1:0-13970 GCA_964346235.1 uncultured Bacteroidales bacterium
TCATTTTCCATATAATGATATATCTGGAAGTGCGGCGTTTCATAAATTTTAAAATTGAATCGTTCATAAAATCAATAGTACTTTAGGTGAGCATAATACGGTTCATGTATTTTCTCACAAATGCTTGACAAAGTGTTTATACCAGGCCAATTATTAATTGAAAGATAATTTTTAAATTTGTAAAGCCATAATAAGAAGGCGGACAGAATAATTGTTCAGATAGGAGTGATTGTTGGGAGCCATATCATAATTAGAATGAAGTGTGACAAATTATGCATTAAAAAATATTCTGGATGAAAAGGTTGACTGTTATAACAGGCTTTCATTTATAGAGCACGACCCCATCCAGGTTCCGCACCTTTTTAAGAAACCCGAAGATATTGAAATTTCAGGTTTTTTAACGGCCACCATTTCATGGGGGCAAAGGGTTTCCATCATCAACAATGCAAAGGAACTGGTAGAAGCCATGAAGGGGTCACCACATCAGTTTATCATTTCAGCTGATGAAGAAGATATGTATGAGGCTTGTGCTGGATTTAAGCATCGGACTTTCAACCAGGAAGATTGCCATTATTTTTTTCGTTCCCTTCGAAACATTTATCATCATCATCACGGACTAAGCGGGGTTTTCTATCAGGGTTACCAGGCAAATCATTCCGTCAGGGATGCTTTAAGTCATTTCAGAAAAGTATTTTTTGAGATCCGGGGAATGGACAGGACTAAAAAGCATGTTTCTGATGTCATGAAAAACTCAGCGGCAAAAAGATTAAACATGTATTTGCGATGGATGGTACGAAAAGATGAAAAAAAAGTGGATTTTGGCATTTGGGATCAGATCTATGCCAAAGATTTGTATATTCCGCTGGATATTCATACAGGGGCTGTGGCAAGGAAAATTGGCTTGCTGAGCAGGAAGCAGAATGACTGGAAGGCAGTGGAAGAATTAACAGCCAATTTACGCAGGTTTGATTTAGATGATCCGGTAAAATATGATTATGCTTTATTTGGCATGGGGGTGTATGAGTCCCTCATCAAGGATCCCAGGAAGCCATGAAGTATTCATGCGGTTTGAATGGCAAAAGCTGGTTTTAAGGATGGAAATACAATAGATTTATTAAAAATCTGGTTCCCATATATAATCCTCGATAATGGAATAGCCCGGGTTAATCATCCAGGTGGCTCCCATGCTATAGATTGATCAGCTCATTTTTTATGGCATAAAGGACCAGTCCCACAGAATTTTTAGCCTCGGTTTTGGAAATGAGGTTAGAGCGATGGCCTTCCACCGTTCTTTTGCTAATGTGAAGCTGATCAGCAATTTCGTCAGTGGACATGCCTTTGGCCAAAAGTTTTAATACTTCTTTCTCCCTTTTTGAAATTTTTAATAAGAGATTCGATTTTTTCTCGTAGCTCTTTTCTATTTGTATGTGTTCCTGATGATCGCCATAAAGGGTCACAATCAGACTTCTCCTGTTTTTTATAGGTGCCAGGGAAGCATGCAGGTTGAGTTCTTTTACTTCATTATCTTTTTTAATGGCCCTGAATTCCAGGTCAAATTCTTTTCGAACGCCGTCAAATGCTTCTTGTATTTTTCCGGATACTTTTTTAATGTCTTCCCGGTAAACCAGGTTAAGAATATTTAACCCGATAAGTTCACTTCTTTCATAATCGAGCATTTTTAACGCTTTATCATTGGCGAATACGATCTGTTCATCCTGGATAATCAGTATCCCGGTATTCGCATTATGTACGAGGGCATTAAACTTTTCATCGTTGATTTTTACAAGTTTTTCATGCTTTTTAAGCCGGGTTTGCACGGTCTGACGCAGATCGTCGTAGTTGAAAGGCTTAGTAATATAATCATCCGCTCCCAGTTGCAAACCGGTTCTGATGTCATCCAGCTCGGTTTTGGCAGAGATAAAGATGAAGGGAATGACGGCCGTATAGGTGATTTGTTGCAGGGAATTATACACTTCATATCCGCTCATGCCGGGCATGGCAATATCGCACATAATGAGGTTGGGCACAAACTGTATGGCTTTCTGAATTCCTTCCGGTCCGTTTGTTGCTACTTCCACTTCATAATCATCCATTCTGAGAAACTCTGCCGTGGTCTCACCCAAATCCAGATCATCCTCTATGATTAGTATTTTCTTCATTGTAATATATCAATCAGGTTGAAAAACCCAAACAAATATAACATTATTGTTGAAATTAATGAAAGGAAATTCTTATTATTTGTTTTTACTATGAGGATTTACAGGAAAAATTACCTTAATGGCCGTACCTTTGTTTACTTCGGATTGTATTTCCATATCCCCTTTATGAAGGGCCAGGCAGCGCTTTACAATGGACATACCCAGACCGGTGCCTTTGATATTTCCAACATTGGCGCCCCGGTGATAGGGTTCCCCAATGTATTTGATGTCTTCTTCAGGGATGCCTATTCCCTGGTCTATTACAGTAAAAGAAAAGTATCCTTCTTTTTCTTTATCCAATATGCAGGTCACAGGTTTTTCACTCGCTGAGTAGCGGATGGCATTATTAATAAGGTTTTGAAAAATATGGGATAACAGATCTTTATCCGCCATAACATGATTGAGATCTTTAATTTTATTGGTAAAATGAATTCTTTCATTATCACTTTTCAGGCTTTTTATCTGCTCTATGATTTCATGGATAAGGCCATCAATGTCAATGGTTGAGGGATTAAAGTTCAGTTTTGCGCTTTGGTCTTTGCTGATTAATGAAATCTCATTCAGCATATTAACCAGGTATTCAATGGAATTGTAAATTCTTTTAAATCCTTTTGCTATTTTATTGTCTTTATAAAGCAAGGATTTTTTTTCAATAAGCTGTGTATTCAGAATAATATTGGCCAGGGGAGTTCTGAATTCGTGGGATACAGTCGAAATAAAATGTGACTTCAGTTCATTAAGTTCGATTTCTTTGTCCAGTGCATTTTTGATTTCCCGTTCAGCTTTCTTGGTTTTATTGATTTCAAAGGCATTGAAAAAGGCCCCTGAAATATTCTTATTTGAGTCAAAAACCGGAGAAATTCTATATTCCATCCAGTATTCTGATTTACTGGCCAGTTTAAAACATTTCTCATTGGAAATATTTTTTCCTTTGAGTGAACGTTTGATATTATCAATAAAATCTTCAGCCTGATGGTTAAAGGTAAGATATTGTTTTTTCTTCAGTTCTTCCCTAAAGATGGTTTTCACAAATTGTTTGGCGATGGTATTGTAATCCAGAATTCTGAGGTCAGTATCCACGAGAATAAATACCTGGTCACTGTTATCGAGGATGGCGCGGAGTTTTTCTTCCGATTCACGGAGGATGCTGCTGGTCTTTTTTGATTCAGTAATATCAATGTTATAATTGCCGATAAAAAGTTGACCTTTAAGGTTCATCTTATAAAAATAAGACTTAAGGAAGATGATTTTCCCGTTGGGTAATGAATGTTTACTTTCGAAAATGAATTGCTCCATTTCTTCATTGTTCAGCAACTGGTCTATTTTGGGTTTTAGTTCTTCCTGATGAAAAACTTCCCAAACCGCTTTGAATAATGCCTTATCATGTTTTACTCCCAGCAATGCTTCCTGTGCGGGAGTCCATTCAATAATCCTCCCTGATTCATCCATCAAGGCAAACCCAATGGGTGATTTTTCAATGATGCTGGCGTAGGGTTTACTGTTATCTGTGTTTTTTTTCCTGTATGGTGGCATGTTCATAGTTAAATGAAGTATAAAGGTTTAAATGAAAAGTATCAGATATAACCTGTAAATTTAAAAAACAATATAAAAATTTATTATTTTAGTATAAATTGCGTCATTAATAGTTCAAATTTTTAAAGATTGAAAAGACACCCGTGAATATGATTGATAAAGAAACATTTGATTTCAGCGGAAAGAAAATCTTAATTGTGGAAGATGACCTGATAAGCGCTAAATTAATCAGGGAATTGCTCAAAAAAACCCATGCTGAAATTCAAGTAGAATACAATGTCAATGGGGCCATTGAACTTCTGAAAAACAGCAAAGACTTTCATTTGGTATTGATGGATCTTCAGTTGCCAGATAGGGGAGGTGACGATGCCATCAAAGAAATCCGGGAATTCAGCGATGTTCCCATCATTGCGCAGACTGCTTATTCATACAATGATGATAAATTGAATGACATCATGCATCTGTGTAATGACTATATTTCAAAGCCCATAAAAAAAGAAACGCTTCTGTCAAAAATCAATCAGGTTTTTACAGGGAAGGATAATAGATAAATGTTTTCAGAGGTATTTGTCGCCGAATGATAACCTGACATCGTTGACAAACTTTTTTACATCCTCTTCATCCTCTTTCTTGCAAATAAGCAATGTGTCATTGGCTTCCACAACGATGTAATCCTCGAGTCCCTGTATGACAGCCAGTTTTTCATCAGCTACATTGATGATACAGTTTTTGGAATCATACACCAGCACGTTCTTACTCAACAATGCATTCCCTTTTTTATCTTTATTGAATTGTTCATAAAGCGCGTCCCAGGTGCCTAAATCTGACCAACCGAATTCGGAACATAATACATAAACATTGCTGGCTTTTTCCATAATGCCATAATCAATGGATATGTTCTTGCATTCCGGATAGGTTTTTTCGATGAAGTCATTTTCTTTACCGGTATTATAGAATGCCAATCCTTTTTTAAACAAGGCATTAACATCAGATAAGTGGTTATCAAATGCTTCGAGAATGGAACGAACTGTCCAGATAAATATTCCGGAATTCCAGTAAAACTCACCACTCTCATAAAAGACCCGGGCTAAATCATAGTTTGGTTTTTCTGTAAAGGTTTTTACTTTTTTTAAATTTTTATTGTCTTTAAAAGAGACATCATTGTTGATTTGAATATAGCCATAATTGGTTTCGGGCCGGTTTGGTCTGATGCCAAGGGTAAGCAGACTATCGGTGTTTTCTGCAAACTGAACCCCGGTTTTTATGGTGTCGATGAAGGTTTCTTCTTTTAATATCAGATGGTCAGAGGGAGCTACAATGAGGGTGGCATCCGGATCGACAGCTTTTATCTTATAAGTGGCATAAGCGATGCAGGGGGCTGTATTTTTTCTCAGGGGTTCTGTCAATACCTGACCGGGTTCAATATCCGGCAACTGTTCGGTAACAATTTTCTCATAATCCTGGTTGGTCACCACATATATTTTTTCTTTGCTGCATAAAGGCAAAAAACGCTCATAGGTCTGCTGAAGCAATGTTTTGCCGGTTCCAAGTATGTCAATAAATTGTTTGGGGTATTTTTCACTGCTCAATGGCCAGAAACGGCTCCCAACTCCGCCGGCCATGATGATGCAATAATAATTATTGTTCATAAACGAATTTGTTTTAAAACCATTAAAGGTAAAGAAATGCATAAAATATTTGTATTTTTATTCATTATTTTTTTTCTGCTTTATAATACCAAATTATAGTTTTTTGAAGTTTTTTTATTGTAATGGGAGTGTGTTAATTGAATAGTTTATGATAAAGTTTTTGTATCATATCGGTCGCTATTTCATATTGCTGGGCAAAGTGTTTTCCAGACCTGAAAAGCTGAAAATATATTACAAGCGACTGATATATGAGATGAACAGTCTCGGTATCCAATCCATCTGGATTATCATTATCATATCGGTTTTCATGGGGGCGGCCATAACCATACAAACAGCCTATAACATAGAAAATCCTCTATTGCCCCGGTATCTTATTGGGGTAGGTGCCAGGGATTCGATGCTGCTTGAGTTCTCCTCCACCATGGTGGGGCTGATTCTTGCCGGCAAGGTAGGCTCTTCCATATCGTCTGAACTAGGTACCATGCGTATAACAGAGCAAATTGACGCCCTTGAAATTATGGGAATCAATTCGGCCAGCTTTTTAATACTCCCAAAAATTGTCGGCTTAATGCTTTTCATCCCCTTTTTATCGATGATTAGCATGTTTGTAGGGATATTTGGAGGCTGGGTCGCCGCCATTGCCTCCGGGGTAACCACATCAGAGGGTTATATTTATGGCATACAATATGTGTTTATCCCCTATTATGTAACTTATGCCCTGGTCAAATCGGTGGTTTTTGCATTTTTGATAACATCCATTTCTTCCTATCATGGATATTATGTTCAGGGAGGTTCCATTGAAGTAAGTAAGTCAAGCACCCGGGCAGTTGTCCATTCCAGTATTTTTATCCTGATGTTTAATATCATATTAACCCAACTGATGCTTTCATGATTGATGTAAGGAGTGTTTATAAGAAATTTTATAATGAAGAAGTGCTGCATGATGTATCTGCATTGTTTGAGCGGGGAAAGACGAACCTGATCATTGGCCGCAGTGGTTCCGGGAAAACCGTTTTGCTTAAATCCATTGTGGGTTTGTTTGAGGCCGATTCAGGGGAAATATGCTATGACGGGGTGGATTTCACTAAATTATCCACCAGAGGGAAAAAACAAATCCGAAAAGAAATCGGCATGATGTTTCAGGGAGGCGCCCTGTTCGATTCCTATTCTGTACTTGAAAATGTATTGTACCCGCTTGACATGTTTACCAATGAAACCTATTCAAGCAAGCGGGAGCGGGCCAATTTTTGCCTGGAGCGGGTAAACCTGAAAAATACCGGTCACCTTTATCCGGCTGAGCTGAGCGGTGGAATGAAAAAACGGGTGGCCATTGCCCGCGCCATCGCGATGAACCCCAGGTATTTATTTTGCGATGAGCCCAACTCTGGGCTTGATCCCCAGACTTCCATCCTGATTGATAATTTGATCTGGGACATCACCAAAGAGTTTAACACGACCACCATCATCAATTCCCATGATATGAATTCCGTGATGGAGATAGGTGAAAATGTTGTTTTTCTCTATAATGGACGCAAATGGTGGGAAGGATCCAGTAAAGAAATCCTGGAAAGCAACAACAAGGAACTGAATGATTTTATATTTGCATCCAGGTTTCTGAATAAACTAAGAGAAGGATAATGCCCAGGCCCAAACGAAACAGAAGAGTACTTTCCCCTCCGTTGATTCAGGGATTTAAGCCATTTGGCCATCCGCTCAAGGAGCTGGAAACGGTTTTTTTATTTTACGAAGAATACGAGGCGATTAAATTGATGGATCATCTGAATCTGAACCATGAAGAGGCAGCATTAAGAATGAATGTCAGCAGGCCTACCATGACCAGAATTTATGAGAAAGCCAGGAAAAAGATAGCTGATGGACTGGTGAATGGCAAAGCCTTGTATATTGAAGGAGGAAATGTGGTTTTTGATGATGACTGGTATAAATGCGGAGCATGTCATCGATCATTCACCGATCACAATAACAACTGTCCTTTTTGTGAATCAGCCGATATCAAGAGGTACGCAGGGGAGCACGGTCCACCATCCAGGCAAAGGACAGCACCGAAGCACAGGACAGCGCCGAATCAAAGAGCAGTGTCGAAGCACAGTTTAGCATCGAACCCCGATTCAGCATCCAGGTCCGGAAATAGAGCTGCTCAGGATTCAGCGTCACAAGCTGAACAGAACCGCAAGGAATATTGTATGTGCCCGGATTGTGGATTTCAGCAGCCTCATGAAAAAGGGAAACCCTGCAAGGCGGTTGGCTGTCCCCACTGCGGAAGCCATATGAAAAGGAAACATTGACCTAGTCGTCTTCCTTAATATCTTGATAGTTGATGTATTCCCCTTCATTATCATTGATAAACTTTTTTTGATTCTGGGAATATTTGATATTCACTTTCCCTTCCTGTTTTTTACCGGACTCATCTTTGGATTGGTATTGTTTATTCAGGTTTTTTAGAATAAGCGGGAATAAGGCTTTGCCTATCAACTTAACGACATAATAGGTGATGATAAAAAAAATGATGAGGCTTAATAAAAATTTCATATTGATTGTACATTTTTTCTGATTATTCGGAGTAACTACCTATGATAATATCTTCCTTGCAATTGACGTATCAAATATTTTACCAAAATACATGAATTCCATTCAATCACACCATTTTTTTGTATGCTTTAAAAAAGAACGGAATAATGGGAAATATATTTTATTTCTCAGGCTGCTATTCAACGATAGGCTCTTCCGGCTGATTGGGTTCCTTACAGCCAAACATTAAATTGAATCCCATCCGGAAACTGATGTTTTTTAGGCTGTGGGGCATGTAGCCCATGGGAATATCAATAGGGGCATCATCCCCGGTTTCAATTTTGTCCAACCCGTAAAAAGCCTTGTCAGCCACAAGATAGAAGTTTAAAGGTCCGGGCTTAAGACTGAATCCAATGCCTAAGTTGTTGTAAGTTTTGTTCATCATGGTATAGCTTAAGGCAAAACTGGCAATTTTCCAGGCTTTAAGGTTGGTTGACAGGGTGAGCTGCTGGCGGAGGGTATTGTTTTTGATTTGAGTCCTTGACAACACACCGAATTTAAGCCAGGGATACAGCTGGTAAGATCCACCAAGATACAATTTTCCATACATGTTGGTTCTGTATTCGGTAGATTGCGGGTTTTGGTCCAGGGCAGTTTCCAGTGAATCTGACAACTCATCCATAAAAGTAACATCCGTGGTGTCGTCTCCTTCGATCATGCCCGTTATATCCGTTCCCTCAAAGGTATAATCCGCGGAATAATTCACTTCAAAACTGCGGTTATCCCATTTGATATAACCCAAATCTACGATGCTGGCAGATAAGGTAATTTTGTCATCATATTGATAGGTGGCCCCCAGGTCAATGCCCAGTCCGGAGTTACCCAATATGGTACTAATAATGTCAGAAGAAGAGACATCATCATCAAATGCCAGGGTGGTATCCGATTCATCAATGTAGGCGGTCGGCACGGAAGCAGAGATTCCGAAATCAGACGCAAAGCCAATGGTGGAATCTGTGGAATTGAGCCGGATATTTTGATCATACATGGAGATATTTGCGAGGCCATGATAGATTTTTGGCCTGATGCCAAATGTCCATTTTTCATCGTATTGATAGGACACTCCAATACCCAGTTCATGATAAGCCCGCATCTGAACATCCGTATTGCTGAAGTCGTAACTGATGGGATCCCAGTTCTCGTTTGCATTTCCCCTTAAAATAAACCTGGGAAAATCAGAAGAAATATTGAACACCCCATCCATTTTGACATGATGGTCCAGGCTAAAGAAAAATTTATTCACCTGAAATCCTAATGACAGGTAGTTCAGTGCAAATTCCGTTTCGAAGAGGTTTTCCATTTCGTCCATACGATTCAGAAACATATCCTGGTAATCCTGGTTATAAAGAAAAAGTACCGTTGAATCAAAGCTGGGGTTGGTATTCTGATGGTTGTAAAAGAAATCCCCGAAGGTCAGTCCGGAGCTGAATTGCATATGCGGGGCAGCACCGGGCATGCCGAGATAAAATCCGCAATCTCCCTGAAATGCGGGGTTGAGTTGATTTGACTGAGGAATCAAATCGAGGTGATACATGGCATTGTATTGCTGGGCTGAAAGATTGATGCCGGAAGAAATGAGGAAAACTGAAACCAAAGAAATGCTATATATTATTGTTTTTAAATGCTTCATCATATAAGTTTTTATATAATTAGAATATTATCAGTTATTAACATGCTACTAATCATTATCAAGGGGCAACTTGTATCTGATATCCAGGGCTGCTTTGACATCCACCTCAAAACTTACTGCATAGGTGGTTTTTAGTGCCGCATTCCGGGTCTGACTTCCCGGATCGTCCGGGTCTTCCTTGGTGTCTATTATGATACGTGCTTTCATATGCGTAGAATTTAGCAGGTTATCAAGTCCTTCACCGGTAATACCGGCCTCTACTTCATATTCAGAAGGTTCTATGGTAACACCTGCCTCATTGACGGTTGAAGCCCTTACAAAGACATCATCAAGGATGGGGGCATAAGTGAAATCTGCCACTGAATCATAGGGTGAGATTAATATGGATACATTAAACGGCAGGTCATTGACAAACCTGAAGGTAAGCAACAATTCAGCGTTATTCCCAATATCCAGTCCCTGAGGGAAAGTATCTGACAGGGAATGCCGATATAGGGAATCTATCACAATGCTGTCGGAACGGATGGCTATGGGCACTTCCACTTCATAACCCACGGCCATGCTGCTGGTCTTTCTCAGAAAATTAACCGTATCTCCTGCTGGGTTCGCTTTCGCATTTCCGGCAAAAGAAATAGATTCCGGCAAAGGTATTGCGAGTAAACTTGGCAGGTTTGAATTATCACCGGATATTTCCATGGAGCTGTTTACCGATGACCCGTACCTTTTGGCTAAATCTGTGATGGTGGTATCAATGCTGGGTGATTTGAATAACAGCTCCTCACCAGGATCCATTTTAAGTATGCGCTCGGTTCCGTCTTCTTCCACGCCTTTTAAGTCTATATTGAATTCCAAAGGCATACCAATTGAGTTCATGTAGTTTAGCCGGATGGATGCGAATGCCAGTTCAATATTACTTTCTCCCAAGCCGGGTAAACCTGGTATTCCAGGCAGATCTATTTCCACCGGATCCAGGGTGATGGTGGTATCTCCGAAATACCCTTCCACGGCGAAATCTATTTCACTTACTTCAAACCTTCCTGAGAATTCCAAATTATTATCGAAAATTACCGGTTGTTGCGATGAATCCACTTTAAAGGAATAGCTGTATGATAAACCGGGATCATCCGGATCAATGCGCGTAATGGTATTGCTTAAATCCCATGAACTGGTCAGGTTCTCATCGGGTTTTACTAACAGTTCCTGGGACCATTTTTTATTGTCTGATAACCGCCGCATGTCAGGAAAGCTGAGGTTGACGGTCAGATCCTCAGGGAACGGGTTGTTAATGGAATAGTTAATGAATCCATTCTCAATAATCAGGTTTTCAACCGTTATCCCTTCAAATTTGTCAAATGTGGTACGCTGCGATCTTGAACTGCTTTCAATGCCTTCTATTTCGGCCTTTGCCCTGCCAACCACAAGATTTTTCATGCCAAAAGTGATCTTTACATTATCTTCCAATTCAAAATCAGAATTTTTAGGTGGAATATAGATGGATTTAATATCAAAAATGATATTGCTGGAGATTCGTTTACCTGCCAGGGAATAGGACTGACTGGCCGTTTCACCGGACGGAATGGAATCGGGACCCTGAAAAACAAATTGGATACGTAAATTATTGTCTGCTTCTAAATTATTGCCTGCTTCCGTGCTGTCATATATTTCAATGACAAAGGAATCTATTCTTGACACCAGGTTGTTTTTAACAATCACTTCCATCTCTCCGTCAGACAGCTCTACCCAGTCAAATCCTTCGAAATTGCCTGCTGAGTAACTTCCGCCTTCCTGTTTGGCAACGGTACCCGGAAATCGCACGCCCAATCCGGGAATGGGATTATTTTTAGCATCCCTGATATTATTTGCAATTACCGGATTAAAAGTTTCCATCATCTCATCCATGCTGACGGAATCGCTGATGGACTTATCATCGATTTCAAAATCCAGCGTGGTGTCTATTCCAAAAGCCGGTAATCCTCCCTGGGTGAATTCATCGAATTGATCAGCAAAATCAACTTTGAATATGGAATCTTCAGTGATCATCACCTGCATGGTGCCGTCATCATTTACTTCCACCAGGGAATCATCCTGAGCGATGATGTCCTCAAAAGAAATTTTTCCGTAAGCCAGTTTTTTTCCTTGTATCTTTTGATTAAAGCTTACCTGTGTGCTCAGCTTTTCCATATCATAGGTATCTTTCACACATGCATGAAAAATAATCAACGATATCCCAAGAAAAAAGAAAAATATTACAGGTTTTTTAGGTAAGTTCATTATTATAGGTTTTATAAATTTAACTTCTGAATTTCATGTTTGAGAATTTAAAAACAAGGAACTGGTTAAAAGAGAAGATGAGAAGGTTGGTTTTGAGTTTGCATCTGATGCCGGGGAATGAATCAGATCTTTATGGTTTGAACTGTCGGGAAAGTGAACCATGGTTGCCCTTATTAATAATAAAATAATTATTTACGAGGCATAAACATCTTAAAAATGATAAATGTTCATTTAATCTGGTAATTATATAAAAAATTATTTTCACCACCAACGATTAGATTATAATTTCCATTAACGGCAGAATTTAATAAACCAATGCTGAACAATGATGAACCAGTCAAGGGAAATCCTTGATAAATAGTACCATTGTTATTGATTAAATAAATTTGATTTTCGTGGTTCGAAGTGACCCCAATTTTTTTATCCGTACCGGAAAACTCAAAATAAATTGGTTCCTGATTAACCGGGGTTTTAAACTGGTGATTAAAGATGGGCTTGTATTGATGATTATAAACAGATATTACTTTTTGATCAAGAAAAACATAATCATTTACCCGGTTCCCGTTGATGTCTTCGAAGAGAAAATAATGATCCGGGGAAAGGGAGCGAATTTTTTTCTGAACGGTTTGGCCGTTTTCATAAATATAATGAATGGTACCTGAAGTATCAGTGGTGACAAAACGTGGTTCAATGCCGGGATGGTTATTTTCCAGGTAAAAAATATTATTGACTGAACCCGGAAACTGCTTTTCAGGTTTGATCCGTTCCTGTCCCCTTCGATTGAGTATATAAACCCGGTATTTATCTGAACAAACAATATAATCCCGGGTTTCAATAATAAAGTGCTGAATCTTATTTTTTACCAGGTGTTCAGTAGTTCCAAACTGCCAGCCTTTGATTGGTTTTCCTTCTAAATCATAATTATATATTTTTTTATTTTCAGCGGGTATCAGTATTCGTAGCTTATCGTCCAGGTATTGCACAAGATTCATGCCTGCACTGGCCGGTGACCGGAGTTTAACCGGATAATTTTCCACATGGTTGCCGTTCCTGTCAAACAAGTGGAGGTAATCTTTGGTGCTGAACAGCAACTGGAGTTTCCCATTATTGTAATAATCCACAACGAAGACTTCACTGTTTATTTGCTCATTAAGGTTTATTTTCCATAAAATTTTTCCCGCTCCGTTCATCAGGTAGATATTATTGTTTTCATCCTGTACAAAGATTTCTTTCTCATTGGTGTAGTGGTTGGTAAAAAACACCGGTTTGAAATCAATCGAAGTATCCAGCATGCTTTCCCAGGTGGTTTTAGGTTTTTCTTTTACTGCAGTGGAGTATTTAAATACCAGGTTGTTATAATACATGTCCCTTTCTTTGCTGAATTGAAGGGCCACAGATTCTATCTTTTTATAATCCGAAAAGTGTTTATCTATTTGCTGATGGATGCGATCGTTAAAATACATCTTAAAAAGCGGCTTTGCGAAAGGTGTATTAAGAAAAAACAGAAAATTTGATTGCTCCGCCATGTATTCCTTAAATTGCTTATACCTGGCATCATGATAGATGGTTTTATTCAGCATATTATAGTGAAGGAACTCGGACAGCGAATAAACAGAGCTTCCGAATACCATGTAATTTTCAATAAAGACAACATAGGGATGATTTGCTTTTGAGAAGATGCTTCCAAATAACATGGAAGGAATGTTTTGAACAGGCAGTTGAAGGATTCGATATTTTTTCTCCTTGTACAAATCAGAATAATGAATATAATTATTAAGATCCTGACCATTTGATACAGCATATTCTTCCAGGAAACCGATCATTTGATCAGCAGCAATGCTTTGACTTTTTAATTCTATCAGGAAATAAGGTTTTGTTGATCGATAAGAAGCGTCAGGAAAAACAAGACCTGCCTCATTATTAAAATTGGTGTTCATAAAATTTTCCAAATCAATCTTATGACTGGATTTTAATTGTATTATTTCTTCATTGCGCCAGGGATCATTGGATAAGTTATTGTTTGAGCGGTGGATTTCTTTAAAATATTCATTGAAATCATCAATGCCGAATGACATAAAACCTGAGATATAGGTGGGTATGACT
>CAYFUP010000082.1:0-13944 GCA_964346235.1 uncultured Bacteroidales bacterium
CTCTTCTTTAGCACCAGTTATTTACGACCAGTAAACTCCTGGCACTTAAGGCTCGCATGCCTTGTTCTTGATGCCTTCTTAGAACCACGTTAGAATAATTTGTTAGTTTTCTTATAGTCAGTAATTAGAGGCACTAAGAAAATTAACCAATTATTTTGAATTTCTTCCTGCTTTCATTCAATCAACCTTGTTTATAAATAAAAAAGCCAACCGGGATGAGTTAAGAACAGGGGGAGTCATTCAGTCATTTAATGATGTTTACAAATAAAAAAAGCCACCCGGGATGGGTGGCTCTGGGTGGTGCCACCTGGAATCGAACCAGGGACACATGGATTTTCAGTCCATTGCTCTACCGACTGAGCTATGGCACCTTTTTATTAATGCGGTGCAAATCTAAATAAAAAAAAGATTATTCAAAAAAAATATAATGCCAATTATAAATCACAAACCCCACTGCCTCCTGCCCACTGCTTCCTGCTTACTGCCTCCTGCCTACTGAATTACTGCTTACTGCCTACTGCCTACTGCCTCCTGCCTAATGCCTACTGCTTACTGCCTACTGCCTACTGAATTAATGCTTACTGCTTACTGAGAAACCAGGTACTCATCCATTCTTTCCGCAGCCTGCCTCCCGTTGAAGATGGCTGTTACGACCAGGCTTGCCCCTGTGGACGAATCACCGGCAGCAAAAACCTTTTGATTATTTGTCTGAAAATTATCATTCACAGCAACATTGCCCCGATTATCGCATTCAAGGTTTAATTCTTTGATTAGTCCTTCATGAACTGGATGAACAAAACCCATGGAAAACAGGACCAGGTCAGCATCCAGTGTGTGATTTGATCCGGGTACTTCTTTTAATTGCATTTTGCCGTTTTCATCTTTCTCCCATTTTACTTCTACCACTTCCATTTGTTTAACTTTTCCATTTTCACCTATGAACTTTTTGGTTGACAGGCTCCATTTCCTTTCGCAACCTTCTTCATGAGAAGTGGAGTTTTTAAGTGTATTGGGCCAGTAAGGCCATGGATTATTAAGATCCCTTGAATTGGGAGGTTTTGATAGTATCTCAATTTGGGTCACACTTTTGGCTTTCTGCCGGATGGAAGTACCGACACAATCTGATCCGGTATCTCCTCCGCCAATTACAACAACATGTTTGCCTTCAGCAGTAATTTTCTCTTCTTCAGAAAATTTATCTCCCCTGATGACTTTGTTTTGTTGTTTCAGAAAATCCATGGCAAAGTGGATTCCGTCCAGGTCTCTTCCGGGAACATTCAAATCCCGTGGCTTCATGGCGCCAATGGAAAGACATATGGCATCGAATGATTCCATCATTTTTTCACCAGTCACATTATTGCCTATATCTACATTGGTATGGAATGTGATGCCTTCAGCTTCAAGAATTCTCAGTCGCCTGTCAATTACATTTTTATTGAGTTTAAAATCAGGTATGCCATAACGCAGCAAACCGCCAATGGCATCATCTTTTTCAAACACTTCGACAGTGTGTCCGAGCTTATTGAGTCTGGCAGCCGCTTGCAATCCTGCCGGACCGGAACCAATGACGGCTACTTTTTTACCTGTTCTGTATTTAGGAGGTTGTGGAACAATATATCCCTCTGCAAAAGCACGTTCCACGATCGAGGCTTCATTTTCCCGGATGGTGACTGGATCGTCATTGATAGCCAGAACACATGATTTTTCACATGGTGCCGGACAGATTCTTCCTGTGAATTCAGGAAAATCATTGGTTGAGTGAAGGATGTCGCTGGCTTCTTTCCAGTTGCCGTAGTACATGGCATCCTGCCATTCGGGTATTTTGCTATGCACCGGACAACCCCAGTGGCAGAATGGAATTCCACAGTCCATGCATCTCGCGGCCTGCAGCTTCCTGTCTTCCGTATTCAGCTTCTGTTCTATTTCGCCATAATCGTGTATCCGGTCATGTATTTCTCTGTTGCCAGCATCTTTCCTTTTTACTTTTAAAAAACCTTTTGGATCTCCCATAAGCTATACTTTTTTATCTTTATCCAAATTATTTATACATGCAATGTTTTTTGCCATCAGTGCAAACAATGAAAATTATTCATGAGTGGGTTCGTATGCTTCAATTTTCTTGTTGAGTGCTTTAATTTTCTCTTCTTCAATAATCTTTTTATACTCAAACGGGGTTATTTTAATGAATTTTTGAAGTACACTTTCCCAGTCATTCAGTATCTGTTCAGCAACTTTACTGTTTGTATAATGATAATGGTTTTTTATCATGGTTCTTAATTCTTCTTCATCCAGCCGGTCTTCAATCAATGCCAACTCGACCATTCCCATGTTACAATAATAATCAAAGTCAGCGTCTTTATCATATACATAAGCGATGCCACCGCTCATACCGGCAGCAAAGTTTCTTCCTGTTTTTCCCAATACAACGACCCTTCCTCCGGTCATGTATTCACAACCATGATCGCCGACGCCTTCAATGACTGCATCGGCACCACTATTTCTGACGGCAAACCTTTCGCCGGCCATTCCGTTAATATAGACTTCACCACCGGTTGCACCGTAAAGAGTGGTATTGCCGACAATGATATTTTCATCTGCTTTAAAAGTACTTCCTCTTGGAGGCACAACGATAATCTTTCCACCTGACAGTCCTTTACCTAAATAGTCATTGCTATCTCCTTCCAGCTGAAAGGTAACTCCATTTTGAAGGAAGGCAGCAAAACTTTGTCCGGCTGAACCATAAAAGGTGCATTTGATGGTATCATCAGGCAACCCTTCTTCACCAAAACGTTTGGCAATCTCACCGGATAACATGGTGCCTACGGCCCTTTCGGTGTTTTTTATTGGTTTTTTAATTTCTACATGCTCCTTACCGATCAATGCTTTGGACGATAAGTTAATAAGCTCTTTGTCCAAGACATCTTCCAGCTTATTGTCATGAGGCAAGGTAAAATGGGTGTTATAAATTTCCGCTTCAGAAGGCCGGTATAACATTTCTGACAAATCAATGTTTTTCAGTTTCCAGTGTGTGAAATCCGTTCTTTGTTCAAGTAGGTCTGTTCTGCCTATTAAGTCATCAAATTTTCTGATGCCTAGTTGGGCCATATATTCCCTGATTTCTTCAGCCAACAGGTTAAAATAATTGATGACATAGTCGGCTCTTCCCATAAATTTATCGCGCAAACGCTTATCTTGGGTGGCAATGCCTACCGGACAGGTATTCAGGTGGCATTTCCGCATGAGGATGCAACCCATAGTGACCAGGGCTGCGGTGGAAAAACCAAACTCTTCGGCGCCGAGCATTCCAGCTATTACCACATCGAGTCCTGTTTTTAGCTGACCGTCACCCTGCAGCACGACTTTTTCCCTGAGATTGTTCATGACGAGGGTTTGCTGGGCTTCAGCAATACCGAGCTCCATGGGCAATCCTGCATGTTTGATGGAGCTGGAAGGACTGGCACCGGTGCCTCCTTCTGTACCACTCACGGTGATTAGGTCTGCTCCTCCTTTTGCAACACCTGCGGCTACAGTACCTACTCCGTTTTCACTGACCAGCTTGACACTCACTTTTGCAGAGGTATTGACATTCTTTAAGTCAAATATTAATTGCGCAAGGTCTTCAATGGAGTAAATATCATGGTGTGGTGGGGGAGAGATCAATGTAATACTGGGGGTTGAGTGTCTTGTTTTAGCAATGACTTTGTCCACCTTAAAACCGGGTAACTGTCCACCCTCGCCAGGTTTTGCTCCCTGTGCGATTTTTATTTGAATTTCATCTGCATTAACAAGATAATGGGCTGTGACGCCAAACCTGCCGGAAGCGATTTGTTTTATAGCACTTCTGGCATAGGTTCCATCAGGCCTGGGTATAAACCTGTTTGGATCTTCCCCGCCTTCTCCGGTGTTGCTGCGACCGCCAATCTTATTCATGGCAATGGCCAGGGTTTCATGGGCTTCTTTGCTGATTGAACCGAATGACATGGCTCCGGTCACAAATCGTTTCCTAATATTGGAAGCGGTTTCTACTTCCGAAATATCGATGGGATTCTTTTTTAGATTCAAGAATCCCCTTAAAAAAAGCGGATTGCGAATCAGCTCATCGACTTTGCCGGTATATTCTTTAAATTTTTTATAATCATTGGTTTTGGTTGCCCATTGCAACAACGCTACCGTTTCAGGATTCCAGGCATGCTGTTCACCTTTAAACCGGTAGTTGTAAATACCGGTTGTTTCCCATTTAAATTCTTCATTGCTTTTCTGAAAAGCTTTTTGGTGGGGAATGATGGCTTCCTGAGCAATTTCTGCCATGCCAATGCCTTCAATCCGGGAAACGGTCCCTTCAAAATATTTTTTTATCACTTCCTTATTCAATCCCACACATTCGAAGATTTGAGCTCCCCTGTAACTGCGAAGGGTGGATGTTCCCATTTTCGACATTACTTTAAGAATGCCTTTATTGACAGCTTTTATATAGTTCTTTTCAGCCGTTTCATAATTGAATTGCAGTTTTTTCTGGTTGACCAAATCCTCAACTACTGAAAATGACAGATAGGGATTGATGATGCTTGCGCCATATCCAAACAATAATGCATAATGCATGACCTCTCTGGGTTCAGCGGTTTGCAATACAATATCTATCTGCATTCTTTTTCTTTTTTCGATAAGGTGGTGATGAACTGCAGACACTGCAAGCAAAGAAGGAATGGGCGCTTTTTCGTTGGATATGTTTTTATCCGTTAAAATGATATAATTATTACCATTGTCCACAGCAGCTTCCGCTTCTTCACATATCTTTTTCACCCCGTTCTTCAATCCTTGCTGTCCCTTATCAGGTTGAAAAAGCATATCAATGATTTTCGTCTTGAAACCCTTGTATTTTAAGTTTTTTAATATTTCGAGCGTTCTATTATTGATAACGGGACTTTTGAATTTGATCATTTTTGCATGATCCGGCACATCATCCAGCAAGTTTTTCTGATGCGAACCTATGTAACCTGTGAGGGTCATGACAAGCTCTTCTCTGATCGGATCAATGGCGGGATTGGTCACCTGGGCAAACATTTGTTTGAAATAGTTAAATAACCTTTGTGGTTTTCTGGACATTACAGCTAAGGCAGCATCATTGCCCATGGAAATGACCGGTTCTTTTCCGGATTCTACCATAGGTTTGATGATGAACTCAACATCATCTTTGGTATAGCCAAATGTTTGTACATATTTCAGGTAGTCATCGCCTAAACCTATGGACACATCTTTATTAAGCTGTATGTTTTCCAGGTTAAGCCGGTTTTCTTTCAGCCATTTTGCATAAGGCTTGCTTTTGGCCAATTGATCTTTGATTTCCGGATCATATATCACACGTCCTTCTGTGGTATCTATCATCAATATTTTTCCGGGTCGTAATCTTCCTTTTTCTTTGATCTCTGAACCTTCGAATGTCTGAACCCCGACTTCGGAACCCATGACAAACAGGTCGTTTTTGGTGATAACATACCTGGATGGCCGCAAGCCGTTTCTGTCAAGTAATCCACCAACATATCGCCCGTCAGAGAAAAGTAAGGAAGCCGGACCATCCCATGGTTCCATGAATGTGGAATGGTATTCATAAAATGCTTTTAGATCCCGTGGAATGGGATTTTTCTCATTCCAGGATTCGGGTATCAGCATGGCAATGGCATGGGGCAGTGGTTTTCCGGACATGATAAGAAATTCCAGCACATTATCCAGTGATGCTGAATCACTCATATCCGGTTCAATGATGGGAAATATTTTTTCAATTTCTTCACCAAATAATTCTGATTTAAGAAGAGGTTCCCTGGCTTTCATCCAGAAACGGTTTCCTTTCACGGTATTGATTTCTCCATTGTGAGAGAGAAACCGGAAAGGTTGCGCAAGTTCCCAGGAAGGGAATGTGTTGGTGCTAAACCTGGAATGGATCAGGGCAATGGCACTTGTCAGGTTTTCATCCTGAAGGTCAGGATAATACCCTTCGAGCTGGTAAGCGGTCAACATCCCTTTATAGATCAGTATCCTTGTCGAAAGACTTGGAATATAAAACAGATCCTTATGCTTTAGTTCAGACAAGCGAATGATTTTTTCAATTCGTTTTCTGATGATATATAGTTTTCTTTCAGTAATGGCGGGAGTATAACCAGAAGATAAAAATATTTGTTTAATCCGGGGCTCGGCGGATCTGGATATTTCTCCCAAAACATCTGAATTCACAGGAACATCCCTGTATCCGATAACCTGTAATCCTTCTTCCAGACAGATGGCTGATAGTTGTTCCTGGCAGTATTCAGCTTCTTTCTCGTCTTTTGGCAAGAAAATCATTCCTGTAGCGAATCTGCCGGGCTCAGGCAATTCCATACCCAGACTTTCATAAAATTTTCTGGGAATTTGTATTAAAATGCCGGCACCATCACCAGTCTTCTGGTCAGCACTTTCTGCTCCCCTGTGGGTCATGTTTTCAAGGACATTCAATGCCCTTTCAACGATTTCATGTGAGGCACTGCCTTTTACATTGGCTACAAAACCAATCCCGCAATTATCATGTTCATTATGAGGGTTATATAATCCTTGTTGTTTTGGTAAATTTCTCATATCCACGCACCTTATATTTTTATAACATCAAAAATCATTTTAATTAGAAATTCATGCAAAAACAATACCTTTTTATCACAATTCCAAATTAAATTCTATGTTAAGTTAAATATTTAAAATCATTTTCATTAAAAAATAAAAAGATATTTTACTATTTAATTTAGCATTTAATAAAAGAAGCCATCCAAAATGCAATAGGGATTATGACATGTTGGACAGCTTTGATGATCAAGGAGATTTAATATAATGACTATTTGGGGCGCAATTCCCTTACAGCTGCACCCGTCTGCCAGAGTTCGGATTCACGCATTTCTTTCAACTCCTTGTCCAGTTCAACTTTATAACCGGGTTTTCCTGTTTTTTCAAGTACAATTTTTGTTTCTTCTCCGGCAGCAACACTTTTATATAGGTCATTAAAGACAGGTATGACAGCCTCACGGAATTTATGTCGCCAGTCAAGTGCTCCGCGCTGTGCTGTGGCACTGCAATTGGCATACATCCAGTCCATTCCCTTTTCATCGACCAGCCTGATAAGGCTTTGAGTCAATTCTTCCACGGTTTCATTAAATGCTTCACTGGGTGAGTGCCCGTGTTCCCTCAGCACCTTATACTGCGCTTCCATGATGCCTGCTAGAGCTCCCATGAGAACCCCTCTTTCTCCTGTCAAATCGCTGAATACTTCTTTCTCGAAAGTCGTGGGAAACAGGTAACCAGAGCCTACTGCAATACCGAGTGCTATGGTTCTTTCTTCTGCTCTTCCTGTATAGTCCTGGAATACAGCATAGCTAGAATTAATGCCACTTCCGTCCAGAAAGTTTCTTCTGACACTTGTACCAGAACCTTTGGGTGCTACCAGGATGACATCAATATTGTCCGGTGGTATAACACCTGTTTGATCTTTATAGGTGATGGAGAAGCCATGGGAGAAATACAATGCATCCCCGTCATTAAGATGAGGCTTGATATCAGGCCATACGGAACGCTGAGCTCCGTCAGAAACCAGTATCATTAAGATGGATGCCTTATCCGCTGCTTCTTCAATTGGAAATAAGGTTTTCCCTGGCTCCCAGCCATCATTGATGGCTTTTTCCCAATCCTGTTTAAATTCAGGCGCTTGTCCGATGATTACATTCAATCCATTGTCCCGCATATTAAGGGATTGCCCGGGTCCCTGGACGCCGTAACCAATGACAGCAATGGTTTCATCTTTTAAAGTTTCTTTTGCTTTTTCGAGGGGAAATTCGCTTCTTAACACAACGGTTTCTTCAACACCGCCAAAGTTTATTTTTGCCATGATTTTGTTTGAATTTAATTTGATTTATAATTTTGATAATGAATTTGATCAATTTCGTCCAGGTAATCAGACAATAATTCTACATCTGCTTTGGTGATGGAGATTCTGCCGGAACGGTTAAACTGAAGCACATTAAACTGTTCCAGTTCATAAAACAATGCCTCGGTTTCTTCCTTATGGCCTGTTTTTTCAATCACGGTATATTTTCTGGTGACTTCCAAAATCTTGGCATTGTGTTTACGAATGATGGATTCAATTTTTGTGCTCCCTGTCAGTGCCTCGGTAGGCACCTTGTAGAGGGCTACCTCCTGATGTATGATTTCATCATTTCTATAGAAAAACGCCCGAATCACTTCTACATGTTTTTCGATTTGCCTGACTATTTTTTTAACCTGGTCTTCTGTGGAGTTGACGACAATGGTGAATTTGTGAATTCCATTTATCGCTGATGCAGAGACAGTTAAACTCTCAATATTCACATGTCTTCTTGTAAATATGATGGTTATTCTGTTCAGTAAACCAATATGGTTTTCTGAAAACGCATTGATGGTGAATTCTTCAATCATAATTTTGCAAATTTATAAATTTAAAATGAATTATTTTTCATTAACCAGTAGTATATCTGATACGGAAGCTCCTGAAGGTACCATAGGAAATACATTTCCTTCTTTCTCCACAACAACTTCAAGCAGATAGGGTCCGGGTGTATTAAACATGGTTTGAATGGCTTCATCCAGGTGATCCCTTTCGCTTACTTTTTGAGAATTAATTCCATATCCTTCAGCGATTTTGATAAAATCAGGATTAATCATATCTGTGGAGGCGTATCTTTTATCAAAGAAAAGCTCCTGCCATTGTCTCACCATACCGAGGAAGTGGTTATTTAATACAACGATTTTCACACCGATTTCGGACTGAAAGATGGTACCAAGTTCCTGGATGGTCATTTGAAAACCTCCATCTCCGATGATGGCTATTACTTCCCTGTCCGGCGCCCCCAATTTAGCGCCCATTCCAGCCGGAAGTCCGAAACCCATGGTTCCCAGTCCACCGGAAGTTACATTGCTTCGGGGATGATTTAACTTAAAATAGCGGGTTGCCATCATCTGGTGTTGCCCAACATCTGATACAACGATGGCTTCTCCTTTGGTTGCATCGGAGAGTTTTTTAACCACTTCACCCATTAAAATGCCTCCTTGTTCAGGATAACAAGCATTTTTGATGACCTTTTCATATTCTATCTTGTCACATTCTTTGAATTCATTCAGCCATTCATCGTGTTTGTTTTGCCGAACCTTTCGGGTCAATAGCGGAAGGGTATCCTTTACATTGCCCATTATGGCAGCATCCACTTTAACATTTTTGTTTATTTCTGCCGGGTCAATATCAAGGTGAACGATTTTGGCCTGTTTGGCATAAGCCTCCAGTTTGCCGGTCACCCTGTCATCAAACCGCATACCTACGGCAATCAGCACATCGCATTCATTGGTTTTAATGTTCGGACCATAATTTCCGTGCATACCGAGCATCCCGACGTTCAGCGGATGGTCCGAAGGAAGGGCTGATAATCCGAGTATTGTCCATGCAGCCGGAATTCCGGTTTTTTCAACGAATTCCCTGAATTCATTTTCCGCTTTTCCAAGCAAAACCCCTTGTCCGAATATGATGTAAGGTTTTTTAGCATGGTTGATTAAATCCGCAGCGATATCAAGGTGAGAAATATCCGGTTTAGGATAAGGCACATAACTCCTGATGGATTTGCATTGTTCGTATTTGAAGTCAAATTTTCCAAACTGAGCATCTTTGGTGATGTCAATTAATACCGGACCAGGTCTTCCCGAGTTGGCAATAAAAAAGGCTTGAGCGAATACTTCTGGAATTTCCTCTGGTTTGGTTATTTGAAAGTTCCATTTGGTAACAGGCATAGAAATGCCTACCACATCAGTTTCCTGAAAAGCATCACTTCCCAGCAAAGGGGAGATAACCTGACCGGTAATGGCTACTACCGGCGTAGAATCGATCATGGCGTCTGCCAGTCCAGTTGTCAGGTTGGTTGCTCCGGGACCGGAAGTGGCAAATACGACCCCGGTTTTACCGGATACCCTTGCATAAGCCTGGGCTGCATGTATGGCACCCTGCTCATGTCTGGTTAATATATGCTTTAATTGTTCCTGATGATGGAATAAGGCATCATAGGCTGGCATGATAGCTCCTCCCGGATATCCGAAAATCGTATCAATATTCTCATTCAGCAATGAATAAACCATTGCTTCAGAACCGGTTATGTTTTTCGCTTCTGTAACAAGCTCCGGTTTTTTGGTTAATGTGTTTGTTTCTGGCATCATATTATTATTTAATAATTATATTTTACATTTTTATATTTGATACAACTTAGCTGTTATATTGTTTTAATCTCTTAGCTGATATTTTATTGAATTTTCAGCTTTTTTTGGATCGTTCATTATATTATAACCAAACATTTATTTATATTTGATTCAATGAATTTCTCTGATTCCGCCTTTATCGGCGCTGGAGACTAAACTCGCGTAAGCCCTGAGCGCCCTTGAAACTTCGCGCTTTCTTACGCCAGGCTTATACGCGTTTCCTCCTTTTGATTTTTCTTTGTTTTTTCTTTTTGTCAATTCTTGTTCAGATATTTCAAGATTTATGCTTCTTTCGGTGATGTTAATGCGGATGGGGTCGTCATCCTGGATAAGTGCTATTTCTCCACTGCTGGCTGCTTCTGGCGAAATATGACCGATAGATAATCCGGAGGTACCTCCTGAAAATCTTCCGTCCGTAATCAACGCACATTTCTTATCAAGCTTCATGGACTTGATATAAGAGGTGGGATAGAGCATTTCCTGCATACCCGGCCCCCCCTTAGGGCCTTCGTAACGGATAACAACAACATTTCCTGCTTTTACTTCTCCATTCAGTATGGCATCGCAGGCAGCATCTTGTGAATTATATACCCTGGCTGTGCCTTTAAAGTCAAAAACGGAGGAATCGACCCCTGCGGTTTTTACAATGCAACCTTTTCGGGCAATATTTCCGGAAAGCAGCGCCAATCCACCGTCAGGATTGTAAGCATGCTTGACATCCCTGATACAGCCTTCTTTTCTGTCGGTGTCCAGTTCTTTATAACGATTGTCCTGAGAACCCAATGCCAGGTTGCGGGCCATCACTCCTGGCGCACTTCTATAGTTTTCCACTGCTTCATCACTGACTCCTGGACTGATTAAATCATACATATGGATGGTATCCTTCAGTGAAGTGCTGTCAATTCTTTTTACGGATGTATCCAGCAAACCTGCCCTGTCAAGTTCACCGAGGATAGATATGATTCCACCTGCCCGGCTTACATCCTGTATATGATAAGAAGAGCTGGGGGAAACTTTACATAACACCGGTATTTTTCTGGATAACTGATCAATATCTTGCAGGGTAAAATTCACATGGGCTTCATGAGCAATGGCGAGCAAATGTAATACGGTGTTGGTTGAGCCGCCCATGGCAATGTCAAGCGACATGGCATTCATGAAAGCTTCGCGGGTTGCAATATTTTTGGGCAATACCCCTTCGTTTCCTTCTATATAATATTGGTTCACGATATCCACTATGGTCGCAGAAGCTTTTTCAAACAATTTTTTCCGGTTTATATGGGTTGCAAGGATAGTCCCATTACCGGGTAATGCCAGTCCCAAAGCCTCATTCAGACAATTCATTGAATTGGCTGTAAACATTCCTGAGCAGGAACCACAAGTGGGACAGGCGGATTTTTCAATTTCATCCAATGCCTCATCAGAAATACCGGTATCACCGGCCATGACCATGGCATCGACCAGATCATAATTTTTATCGCCGACTATACCCGCTTCCATGGGTCCACCGGATACAAAAACAGCGGGGATATTAAGGCGCATGGCAGCCATCATCATACCAGGGGTGATTTTATCACAATTACTGATACAAACCATCCCATCCACCCGGTGGGCATTTGCCATATATTCGATGCTATCCGCAATCAGGTCCCTGGAAGGAAGAGAATACAGCATGCCGTCATGTCCCATGGCAATGCCATCGTCTATTGCAATGGTATTGAATTCTGCCGCAAAATAACCATGTTTTTCAATCATGGATTTTACTTCCTGTCCGATTTCATGCAGGTGGGTGTGACCGGGTACAAACTGGGTAAAAGAATTTACGATGGCAATGACGGGTTGGCCGATTTGTTCTTCTTTCATTCCGGCGGCCCGCCATAGACTTCTGGCGCCGGCCATCCTCCGGCCTTTTGTTGTTGTGTGACTCCTAAGCGGTTTTTTATACATTTCTATGATTTAAATTATTTAAATATTCATTAACTCAAGAATACTGCTTGTTATTTTTGTATGCCCTCATTTAACTAAAAAAGCCATCCTCTTTTGAGAATGGCTTTTGTACATATTTTTTTAATTTATTAATACACCATTCTCAGGCAGTTGATTCAATAATGACAACCACGACTAAACCAAGAGAGATGTTTAATAAATTCTTCATCTGTTTATACTAAATTTAACAGTTACAAATATAATAATAAATTACAAGTATCAAAATATTTTTTAAAAGTTACGGGATAAAAATTAACAAATATCATAAAAAAAGCATATACAAATTATAAAATGTTGATATAAAAGCATTTAACTGTTCATGGCTTCCACCAATTCATCACTTGCTTCTAAATTGTGATAAACATTTTGTACATCATCCAGTTCTTCCAATTCTTCAAGTACCTTCAGTACTTTCATGGCAGATTCTTTATCCAAATCTTTGGTTGATGTTGGAATTCTTTGCAGCTCAGCGTTCTCTGGAGTAATGTTCATTTCTTCCAGCTTTTTTTGCACCGGACCGAATTCTTCCATCGGACAATATAAAATGAACTTATCCTCAACTTCATCGATTTCATCCACTCCGGCATCAATAATTTCCAGTTCGAATTCCTCCGGATCCAGGTTATATTTTGCGATGGTGAAGACCCCTTTTCGTTCGAACATAAAACTGAGTGAACCATGGGTACTCAGATTACCTCCTCTTTTATTAAACACAGAGCGAACCATTCCGACAGTGCGTTGATGATTATCTGTTAAACATTCCACAAACACGCCGACTCCATGTGGAGCATATCCTTCAAATGTCACTTCTTCAAAACTCTCTCCGCTACCACTTGCTTTACTGATGGCCCTTTCAATATTGTCTTTCGGCATGTTCACCCCTTTGGCATTCTGAATAGCCAGCCTTAAGCGGGGATTAGCATCCACATCTGCTCCACCTTCTTTAACGGAAACGTATATTTCTTTTACCAATCTGGAGAAAATTTTTGACCGCTTTGCATCCTGAGCTCCTTTTCTGTGTTTAATTGATGACCATTTATTATGTCCTGACATAAAAAATTATTATTTTTGGAATAATATTAAACGTTAGATTTCAAAATCAATGGCTAAATTATAAAAATGAAACCAATTTAAAAAGAAACCATACTACTTGCTGAAACAAAATAATTTATCATTTGTTAATCGTACATAAAAACATAAACTATGAAGGAAATATTCAGTGAAATTCAGATCAAAGGTTCTCCGGCGCTCATTTGGAAAGTATTTACCGAGTTTGAGAAATATCCGGAATGGAATCCATTTATTAAAAGCCTTAAAGGTAATATAAAGAAAGGAAAATTTATTGAGGTATTCATACAACCTCCAGAGATGAAAGGCATGACTTTCAAATCCAAGGTTATAAGTTATGATGAATATAAAGAGCTAAGCTGGAAAGGTAGTTTTATAATACCGGGCTTGTTTGATGGGACGCATACTTTTAAACTTGAACCAGTTGATGATGAGCATACCAATTTCATTCAGAAGGAGGAATTTAAAGGACTGTTTTTGCCGTTTTTTAAGCGCGATATGATTGAAAAAACGGAAAAGGGATTTGAATTGATGAATGAGGCATTGAAGAAGGTTGTTGAGGAAAGGAATGGATAAGCAGTAATTCAGTAGGCAGTTGTCAGTAGGCAG
>CAYFUP010000083.1:0-13637 GCA_964346235.1 uncultured Bacteroidales bacterium
ATTATCTTCATCATTTTTTTGAAAAAGCTTTTTGGACGGAAAGTTATAAAATCTCCAACTGGCAAAACCAGTGGACCATCTTTTATTGGGCCTGGTGGATCGCCTGGTCTCCTTTTGTAGGAATGTTTATAGCACGTGTATCAAAAGGCAGATCGGTGAGGGAATTTGTTTTAGGCGTTTTATTTGTGCCTACTGTGCTTACCTTTCTTTGGCTGACCACTTTCGGTGGTTCGGCAATATTTTTGGAAATGAATGGAATCGGGGATATTGCCAAAATGGTTCAGCAAGATGTATCCCTGTCCCTTTATTCTTTGCTGGAAAATTTCCCCTTGTCCACCATTTCCAATTTTGCTGCCATGATACTGATTATCAGTTTTTTTGTCACCTCCTCCGATTCCGGATCATTGGTCGTTGATTCTTTTACTTCAGGTGGAAAATTAAATACACCCATTCCTCAAAGGGTATTCTGGGCTTTTACCATTGGTGGCATTGCAGCGGTCTTATTAATGGGAGGCGGTTTAAATGCCTTGCAGACAGCTTCCATTGTCAGTGGTTTGCCATTTGCTGTTATCCTGGTTTTAATGAGTTACAGCCTTTATAAAGGACTAAACCAGGAATACTTAAGTGAAATAATCCGGCGAAAAGAAAAGGAAAAGGAATCATACCGTGATTTGGTTCATGATATTATGAAAAGAAAAGATAAAGAAATTTATAATAATCAGGATGAAATAAATGATTAATGATTAATGATTAATGATTAATAAAAACCTATTTGTTTTAAATTAAAACATATCGCACATGAACCATTATAAAAACATATTGGTCTGCCTGGATCTGACAGAAATTGATAAATCCCTTATTCGCTATACTTCATTTATCAACCAGTCATTCCATGCAGAAAAAATAACCTTTTTCCATGTGGTGCAAACCTATGACTTATCCAATGATGAAATGTCAGACTACGCTGAACTGGGCAAATCCATTAAAGAAGCCATTAGAAATGAACTGGATAAAGAATTTGATAAAAAACATCCGAAGAAAACCAAAATTAAACTGGAGATCAAATATGAAGAACAGGATGCTTCAGAGGTTATCCTTGATTATATCAGAAGAAAAGATATCGATATTATCATATTGGGGAAAAAACCCGGTGAAGAGCGTAAAGGATTTTATTCCAACCGGATAATAGCTGCATCCCAATGTGATATTCTTTTAGTTCCCAAACCAGTCAAACCTGAAATAAATACCGTTCTTTCATTAATTGACTTTTCAAAGCAATCCAGGCAAGCATTCCGAATCGCTATTGATGTTGCCAATGAATGTAAGGCCCAGTTGATTTCCCATTATATTTTCAGCCTTCCCAGGAACTATTTTCCCATTTCTTATGAAGGGGATAAGGATCAAACTGAATACCTGAAAAAGGAAGGAAAGAAGAAACAGGCGAGGTTTTTAAAAAATTTTGGAAAACCTTCCATTCCCGTATCATACAGTTTTAAAACCAATACTTACAATAACCAAACAGAAACAATTGAGCATCAATTAAAAGAATTTAATGCAGATTTAATTGTTTTGGGTGCCAAAGGCAAAGTATCCTCCCCGGCCACATTACTCGGAAACATCTCAGGTGAATTGCATCATCTGAAAAGCGGCGCTGCCATCATCATTGTAAAAAACAAAACCGAAAAACACAGTTTCTGGAATATTTTTCTAAACGCTTAACAAAAAAAGCTCCACCGAATTTATCATTATAAACATTCCCTTATGTCTTCCTAACGCTACTGTATTTCTATTTATCTCAACCTTTTATCACACCCGCCATATTTCTTCCTAACTTCACCGTATTTCTATATTATTCCTATCATTCCTTCATCCTCTTATCCGGAGGCATTGGTATATCCGGCAATTCCTTATACTCATCCAACCGTTTCTTTATTTCCTTAATGGCCCTTTGCAATTGGCTATCTTTACCATAATATTCCTCTACCGGGTTATTTGATACATGTATATCCGGTTCCACTCCTTTCCCTTCTATAATCCATGTGCTTTCTTCCGCGGAATAGGAGGCAAATTCAGGTTTTCTTAACTGACTGCCATCCACAAATGGCAATGATCCCCTGATACCTACTACGCCTCCCCAGGTTCGTTCACCAATCACCGGACCTATATCATGTTTTCTGAAAGCAAAAGCAAATAAATCCCCATCAGAAGCCGTATATTTGTCCACCACTAATACCATAGGCCCCCGCATCATTTGCCTCGGTATAGCCCCGGGTTCGGACACATTTCTTACTGCCCTTGCCCTGGTTAATTCCCGCCTGAGTCGCTCAATGATCATGGGAGATACATTACCTCCGCCATTTCCTCTGGCATCAATGATTAAACCTTTCTTATTTAATTGAGGATAAAAGTGTTTGGAAAATTCATTTAAACCATTACTTATCATATCAGGTATATGAATGTAACCCACCTGTCCGCTTGTTCCTTCATTAACTTTATCAATATTGCTTTGAACCCAGTTATAATAATACAATTCCGATTCACTTCCAATGGGTTCTATAAGAAAAGTTTTGGTATTCCCTGATTTTGGTTCTTCACTAAACTCGATTTCAACGGTTTCATTGCCATATCCGACAAGCATTTCATAAATATTGTCTTTTTGACTCACATCATTTCCGTTCACCGAGATGATATAATCTCCTGCGCTGACGTTCACACCTATTTCATTGAGTGGTGATCGTTGTTCATCATTCCAGTTGTTTCCTTTTAATATCTTGTCTATCCTGAAATAACCTGATTCGTCCTTCACTATTTTAGCGCCAAGAAGTCCTGTCAGCGTTTTATCTGCTTCCGGTTTTTTGCCGGCGTTTACATAAGCATGACCGATATTCAGTTCTCCTATCATTTCTCCGATGATGTATGTCAAATCATCCCTGTGTCTGACATAGGGAACCAATTGGGCATATTTTTCATGAATGGCTTTCCAATCATAGCCATGCATGTTGGGTACATAAAAGAAATCTCGCATTTGCCGCCAGCTTTCATCAAAAATCTGTTTCCATTCTGCCTGGTAATCCACATGCATTTTCATGTCCGATAAATCAACTTTTTCACCAAGGCTTACAGGTGCCTTGGGGAGATCAATGACTGCAAACTGATTTCCTGATTTGATGAGCATTTTCTGATTATCGGGTGACAAAGTAAACCGCATGCCTTTGCCTAATTCAGTTTCCTCTTCTTTTTCAAGATCATACATGTTTAAAGTTGTTCCGTTGCCACCTGCTTCAAGGTAATAAACCACATCATTGACACAATATAAATGGCCATAATTTGATGGTGAAACAGGGAGGGAGATGATCCTGTCTTTTAGCCCCACAGTGCTTATCTCAATTTCTTCATCATGATCCTCACCGGATTTGTTTTTATTAGAATCACCGTCTTTTTCTTTCTTACTGTTTTCTTTTACCGGCACCTTATTATTTTTTGGTGCAAAAGGAGAGGGGGTGTCTTTTGATAGTATGGCCAAATATACCTTGCTCATATCCTTGTAGGCATGATTCCATTCAGTATTGCTGTAAACCGGATTAAAATCCCTTGCCGAAGCAAACAGCAGGTATTTTCCATCAGCAGAAAAATTGGCCGAACGGGTATCATACCATCCTTCTGTTACCGCATAACTTTTTTCTTCCTTAAGGTTATAAATATAAACCACATCAAATGAATTGTCTTTTTCTTTGGTATATGTAATCCATTTACTGTCAGGAGACCAGTTATAATTTCTGATTTCATCATGTATCGCCTGATCCACCAATGTTACCTTTTTGGATTCGATGTCAATGTATTTTAACCTTAGCTTTCGGTCGGACCACAGCAATTTTTTGCTGTCAGGGGACCATTCCATGCCATATTTATAGGTATCCGCACCGGATGTTAACTGAATGGGTTCTTCATGGGTTTCAGGTTCACGTATATATATTTCAAATTCACCTGTGCGATCAGATATACAGGCGATATACTTTCCATCGGGTGACCAGATGCCATCCCTTTCATGTACCCCTGAAGTCTGGCTAAGGTTGTAAGTAATCCCTTCTTCTGACGGGACTGAAAACAGTTCCCCGTGGGCACTGAATATGATTCTGGTTCCTTCCGGGGATAAACCTGCCGAAAATATTTGCTTACTTGCATCAATGATTTCGTTCCTGCCATAAACAAAATCATTGGCAATGTTAATATGGATTCTTTCTGTATTATTTGACTGAATATCAAATTTATAAATATAACCTCCGTTTTCATAAACAATGGCATCATTCCCGGCTGAAGGAAATTTTATATCATAATTGGTGTAATCTGTCAGCTGTTCTATATCACCGGTTCCGGTGCTATATGAATAGAGATTCATCGTCCCGGTCCTGTCCGATATAAAATAAATGTTTTCCTTAATCCACATGGGGAATATGTCCTGGGCCGGATGGTCCGTAATGTTATATACGGAATCCGTGCCGGTAATATGGACCCAGATATCATCTGCCATGCCGCCACGATATCTTTTCCATGTTCTGAATTCACGAAAAACCCTGTTAAAGGCGAGTTTTTTCCCGTCAGGTGAAAATGAGCAAAAACCTCCTTCGGACAATGGCAATTCCTTGGATACCCCCCCTTGAACAGGTGCTTTAAACAATCTGCCCTTAAATGAATTGTAGGACTGTTTCCTGGAGCGGTAAATGACATGTTTTCCATCATTGGTCCATTCCATGGTTATATTGTTCGGCCCCATCCTGTCGGATATATCATCCCGGCTTAAGGTAGCCGTATAAGTGATGCGACGGGGAGATCCCCCTGTTGATGGTACTGTAAAAACTTCTGTGTTCCCGTCATACTGCCCGGTAAAAGCAATTTTTTTCCCGTCCGGCGAAAACCTGGGAAACATTTCGTATCCGATATGTGATGTTACTCTTCTGGCCATTCCACCCTCATCGGAAACCAGGTAGATATCCCCGGCATGAGAGAAAGCAATTTTATTATGATGTATATCCGGAAACCTTAATAGACGGGCCTCATCAGCCATTAATAAATTCATTGACATCAATGCCAGCAAACCGAAAATTAATATTTTATTCATGTGATATAAGTTTTTTGTTAAACAGAGCGTTTTAAAATCAAATATGGAATATGATGGCATGCTTTTGCAATTTAATATCATGATTCCCAAAATATCAAAAATATAAACAAGTAAAACTAATAAATATCGCTTACATTTTAAAATCACTTTTTTGTAATGCAGGCGTCCTGATTAACGTTATAAAAAATAATCCACCGTGAATATGACCGAATAACGCAGAAAATCAGTAATCAATGCGCTATTATTCATCTGTGATAAATTTTATGTTAAACCATTGTATTTCAAATAAATAATAAATACTAAAAACAACTTACGTATTTCAAATGCCGATGGAGCCCTCATGGTTATCTCATCTCATTTTGTGAACGGGCGTTAATGAGGGGTTCATATGTTCAAAATTACTTTTTATAAGGTCATATGGAACCTCCTTTTTGATCATGCGCGTATGTGATTAATGCTTAATCATGGAGGTTTCATCATAAATGTTGTAAAAACATTTTTATCCTGTGTTTTTTTCAGAAAATATTTGTTTTTTCGGGTTACATTAGTGGAAAAAGTATCGGATAAGAATTTTATTTCCTATGTACAATAAATCAAAAAGTTACAGACTTCTATTCATTTTTATTATTCCGTTAATCATGCTTCAGGGTGAGGTTATGTTTTCCGGTAATATAGACAGCATTTATAATATAAAAACTTCACCGCCTTTTTTGAATAGCAATCAGGAATGGGTAGATTCAGTGATGGAAACCCTCTCACTGGAAGAAAAAATTGCCCAGTCTTTTATGATAGTCGCATATTCTGACAAAACCCATGAAAATTTTGAATATAACCGTAAAATCATTGAGAAACATAAGGTAGGAGGGATCATATTTTTGAAAGGAAGCCCCTATCGCCAGGCTATGCTGACTAATCAATACCAGGAGTTGTCCAAAGTACCATTGCTTATCGGTCTCGATGCAGAATGGGGTCTTGCGATGCGCCTGGACAGTACCGTGAAATACCCGGAGCAAATGATGCTGGGCGCTTTACAAAACAATCGTTTAATATACCAAATGGGCAGGCAGATTGCTATGCAGCTTAAACGGATTGGTGTGCATATCAACTTCGCCCCGGTTGCAGATGTGAATAACAATCCCGATAATCCGGTGATTAATAGCCGCTCATTTGGCGAAGACAAGGAAAATGTTGTTAGTCGCGCTATGGCTTATATGCTGGGATTGCAGGATAACCATATTCTGGCCACTGCCAAACATTTTCCTGGCCATGGAGATACCAAATTCGATTCGCATAAAACCCTTCCTGTCATTCCCCATGATCGGGAAAGACTTGACAGCGTTGAACTTTTCCCTTTTAAGCAACTCATTGATATTGGGATAGGCGGCATGATGGTGGCACATCTTGAAGTTCCGGCCCTGGATTCAACTCCGGGTGTCCCTACAACACTTTCCCCTGCTGTAATCAATGACTTACTAAAAAAAGAACTTGGATTCGAAGGAATAGTGATTTCAGATGCATTGAATATGCAAGGGGTAACTGGAGTCCGGAGTCCGGGAGATATTGAAACGGAAGCCTACCTGGCTGGCAATGATATCTTACTGTTGCCGAATGAAATACCCAAGGCCATTGCCAGTATTAAGCGAGCCATGAGAAGAAATAAAATTTCAATGGAAGAAATAAACCATAAATGTCAAAAAATATTGTCGCTTAAAGCCTGGACCGGACTGGATAATTATCAGCCAGTAAAGCTATCAAACCTGACCAGCGATTTGAATCACACCCGGTATCATCATTTGAACAGAAAATTGAATGAAAAAGCCATGACCCTGCTGCACAACAAGGATTCATTAATACCGCTGAAAAGGCTGGATACCCTGAACATAGCCAGTTTGTCCATAGGTACTGATACCTTATCCGTTTTTCAGCAATACCTCTCGAAATACGGTCCCATGGATCATTATTATTTACCGAAAGAATCGGATTATGAGGAATTTTTTCACATGCATGAATCACTAAGTGCGTACAATCTGATTCTGCTTTCTGTGCATGATACACACCGCTGGCCATCCGGGAATTTTGGCATCACTGACAATACCATTGCTTTCATGGACTCGGTTTCAAAGAATAAGAATACCATATCCACCCTGTTTGCCAACCCTTATGTCCTTTCTTCTTTTCAGAATCTCCATGAAAATCATGCATTAATCATGGGATATGAAGATACCAGGCATGCCCAGGCAGCAGCCGCCGAGCTAATTTTTGGCGGTATTCTTTCCGAAGGCAAATTACCGGTTACCGCTGAACAGAGATATCAAGTCAATGATGGCATCACGACTGATTCCATAACCCGGTTAAAGTATTCATATCCGGAAGAAGTGGGCATAGATTCCGAATCATTAAACGACATCGATTCCATAATAAATTATGCCATATATAGCTATGCAACCCCAGGTTGTCAGGTATTACTGGCAAAAGACGGGGTTGTTTTCTATGATAAATCTTTTGGTTGCCATACCTATAATGAAAAAACGCCTGTAACAGATCAGGCCATATATGACATTGCTTCCATCACGAAAATAGCCGCTACCCTTCCTGTATTAATGTCCCTGCAGGAAAAAGGACAATTCAGCATTGACGATAGTCTGGGTACATACCTCCCTGAATTGGAGGATTCTAATAAAAGCGGATTAATCATCGAAGATATACTAACCCATCAGTCCAGGTTAAAACCCTGGATACCATTTTATTTTAGTTTATTTGAACCATTGTATAAAGATGATAAGCTCATCAGTCATAAATTTTCGAAAAATTATCCCTTTCAGATATCATCCGGGGCGTTTTTAAACAAAAACTATGTGATTAAGGAAGGATATCTGAGTGGTTGTCAAACTGACAGTTTTAATATTCAGATTGCTGATAATCTTTACATCCATAACACCATGACGGATACCATCTATGAAAAAATCCGGGAATCCGGGTTGGAGGAAAAAACAGAATATAAATACAGCGATTTGGGATACTATTATTTTTATAAAATTATTGAAAACCTGTCCGGGAAAGAAATGGAGGATCTTGTTGATTCATTGTTTTATAGACCTTTGGGTTGTTACCATACCACCTATTTGCCGCTTCAGAAGTTTGACAATCAAAGAATTGTACCTACTGAAAACGATATCATTTTCAGGAAGCAATTAATAAAAGGCCATGTACATGACCCTGGGGCAGCCATGCTGGGAGGGGTCTGTGGTCACGCCGGATTGTTTTCCAACGCAAATGATTTGTCCAAAATCATGCAGATGTACCTGAATAAAGGAACCTATGGCTCCCAAAGATATTTTAAAAAAGGGACCATTGAATTGTTTACTTCCTGTCCGAACTGTGAGGAAGAAAACCGGCGGGGGATAGGTTTTGATAAACCCGAAGGCGATGAATTAAAAGTCAGTCCGGCCGCTGAAAGTACACCACTTTCCAGTTTCGGACATACTGGTTTTACCGGCACCATGGCCTGGGCAGATCCGGATAATAACCTCCTTTATATTTTCTTGTCAAACAGAATTCATCCGGATCAATATAACCGTAAGCTGATTAAAAATGACATCAGAACTAAAATTCAGGAAGTCGTTTATAAAAGCATGAAAAAGCCATGAAAAATAAGCATCAACAAACACAAGTTTGTTTTATAATCATGAATGTTCCATCCGACAACTGAAAATTAATTATAAACGGATGAAAGTCGGTTATAGTATTGATTATATAATTGAAAAACAATGGTTTAATTTAATATTTATCTCGTATGAACGAATAGTTTGTATAAGCAAAAAAAATCAGTTATGTTTAATAAATTGTTAAAGAAAACACATAAAGCCATTACTTACCCCAGAGAATACCATTACGGATTTGTCCTCAGTGGAGGAGCAGCCAGGGGGTTTGCTCACGTTGGTGTGATTAAAGCCCTGGAAGAACATGGCATTTATCCGGATGTAATTTCTGGGGTAAGTGCAGGAGCCATAGTAGGTGCCATGTATGCCGATGGTTATTCTACGGATGAAATGTTTGACATATTTAGCAAAAAAAGGCTCTGGGAATTTACCAGACTGGTGGTTCCAAAGCATGGCCTTCTTGATATTTCGGGATTAAGGCATGTGCTGGAGCAATCATTGCGATCCAAAAGGATTGAAGATTTAAAAAAACCGCTGTACATTACGGCCACCAATTTCAAAACCGGCGTTGCGGAGTATTTTAGCAAAGGGAACCTGGTGGACGCCATTGTTGCCTCTTCAAGCATTCCTGTATTATTCAAACCTGCTGAAATAGAAGAAAATATTTATGTTGACGGGGGAATTATTGACAATTTTCCCATTGAACCCATAAGAAAAAAATGTCATCACCTGGTAGGTATCCACGTAAATCCCATCGGAAAAGAGGATGTAAAAACCGGATTGCTGAGCATAGCCATCAGAACGTTTCACTTATCGGTGGCGGCAGAACTTGAGAAAAAGATTACTGCCCTTGATTATTTTTTTGAACCCCAAGAACTCAGAAAATATGGTATCATGGATATTTCCAAGGCACAAGAAATGTGCGATATCGGTTATGAATCCGCAAAAAAAGTACTGGCAGGAAAAAAAGATAAAAAAGAAACAGGTTGATGCATGATTTTTGAGGATTGTTGTTTTATTTATCAAATTTCAGCTTAACTTAAGAAATGATTTTTATATTCGCAGCCTTGTAGTATGATAAAAATCATTTTGACCATTAAAAGTGAATTGATATGCCATTAAATATACCAGACAATTTGCCTGCTTTTGATATTCTTCAAAATGAAAACATCTTTGTGATGAATGAAACTCGGGCCATTCATCAGGATATTAGGCCTTTGCGTATTGTGATCCTTAATCTTATGCCACTTAAGATTACCACAGAAACACATATCCTGCGTCTTTTATCCAATACCCCCCTGCAGGTGGAAATCAGTCTCCTTTACACCCAAATGCATGTTTCCAAGAACACTCCAAAGGAGCACATGAATTCATTCTATCAAACTTTTCAGGATATTGAAAATAATAGATACGATGGAATGATAATTACGGGGGCTCCCATTGAGCACCTGGATTACAAGGATGTTGATTATTGGGACGAGATGGTTGAAATAATGGACTGGGCAGAACAAAATGTGAGTTCAACCCTTTACATTTGCTGGGCATCACAGGCAGGTTTATACTATCATTATGGTATTCCCAAATACATGATGGATGAAAAAATGTTCGGTGTATTTCAACATAATACCTATAATAAAAAGAATCCGCTCCTCCGGGGGTTTGATGACGAATTTCTGGCACCCCACTCCAGATATACGGAAGTCAGGAGAAAAGATATTGAAAGAATTCCCGAACTGGAAATTCTGGCGGAATCAGATGAAGCAGGCATATACCTTGTTGCATCCAAAGACATGAAAAAAGCTTTTGTTACTGGTCATTCAGAGTATGATCCATTGACATTGAAACAGGAGTATGAAAGAGATTTAGCAAAAGGACTGCAAATCAATGTTCCTAAAAATTACTTTCCTCATAATGATCCTTCAAAACCGCCCTTGGTGCACTGGAGAAGCCATGCAAACCTCCTTTTTTCAAACTGGCTGAACTACTATGTATATCAGATGATGCGCATCGAATAAATCACTCACAACTTAAATCATTTATTAAATTATAACCGGATGAACCGAATATTATCGTTTTTACTTATCTTTTTTTTTATAAGTGTTCCCCTGCAATCGCAATCTGATTTAAAAACCACGCAAGAACTGGACAATGAAGAAGTGTTCACATCCATTGATGAGGTCCTTTTTAAAAGCAGAATCATTATATTGAACCTTGATAATCAGGGTATTGAAAAATTACCGGAAAAAATTGAAAGATGTAAAAATCTACAGGTACTACATGCCAGAAACAATAACATCAAGGAGCTTCCGGAAGAATTATTCCAGCTTACCAATTTGCAGGTGGTGCTTTTGGGGGAAAATGATATCGAATTTATATCTCCCGAAATAAAAAACCTGGTGAACCTGAAAGAACTTGATTTATTTGATAACAGGCTGGATTCTCTCCCCCCGGAAATCGGAGCCCTTACTTCGCTTGAAAAGCTGGATTTAAACTGGAATCGTATTGAATACCTGCCTGAGGAAATGGAAAATCTGACTGAGCTTAAGGAGTTATTTCTGGAGCAAAACGGTTTAAAATCATTGCCGTCCACCATTGGAAACTGTCATAATCTGAGGGATCTAAGGATATATAATAACAATTTAAGTTCATTGCCAAAATCTATTGGTAACCTGCAAAACCTTCCCGAACTCAATGGAAGTGAAAATCAGCTTACTACGTTGCCGGAAGAGATTGGTCAGTTAAAACAGTTAAAAAAACTGAATGTATCCAACAATTCCATTGAATCTTTGCCTGAAAGCCTTTCCAATTTAATAAACCTGGAAGAATTATATTGCCAGAGCAATAATCTGACCAGGATAACAGGCAATACCATCAATCTGCCTGAATTAAGCATACTATATTTGGGCTTAAATGATATTCGGATTTTTAATGCCGCTACGGAAAAACTGAAAAAACTGGAAAAACTTGATCTGGGAGTGAATAATCTGCCTGCCATTCCAAAAAACCTGTATAATCTTTCAAACCTTATATATTTAAACCTGAGCCGCAACAGAATTGAACGGGTACCTGGCGAAATAAGCCAGTTAAAAAACCTCAAAGAATTGAATTTGTCCTACAATAAAATAATTTCTTATTCAAAAAACGCCATCTTCCCGGATTTGAAGCAACTGAAACTCGAGCACAATGAGATTTTATACCTTCATCCAAATGTAAAGGCAATGAATAATAATCTTGAATCCCTATATATTGAAAACAACAAACTAAATGATTTTCAAAAGGATCAAATAAGAAAGTTTTTGCCGGATACCAAAATTTATTTTTAAATTAGCGCCAAAATTTCATCAAAAATGAAGCGAAAGACTATTGGTAAGCTGATTTTTGCAGCCGGCATATTATTCATGATGGCCTCAATCATCACCGGCAAATATATCATTCCCGTTGTGGAAAAAATTGGTTTCTCAGAATTCATTAAAGAATTCCCTGTCACCGGAAAATTTATGTTTTCTTTTTTTAGTGCAGCTTTCCCTTTTGGTGCAGCAGTAACCGTCATTGGAGCAGCTATTTTTGCCAAAGCTGAAAAAAAGAAGCAATGGATGTTCTTCCTTGCTATTTTATTTGCTTCCATTCTATTATCCTTAATTCCCGAGGTTGTTGATAAAATTAAAGGTTTGTGGTTTTACGGACTCGGTTGTATTGCTATTTTATTCATTTTCTCTATATTAACCTGGTACTGGGCGAAAGACAGAATTAAACTAAGTCATAAAGAGCAACATGTTTCCGACTTGAGAATGGTGGGATATTTGTTTTTCGTCATAGCAGCATGGGAATTATGCGGGGTGGGTTCTATTCCATTTTTTACCTTTTATCCTTCCGGATTTGAAGATTATGACTCCATCAGGTTTATTGTTAATCAGTCAAAGTTGGTCCTTGTCTTTCTTTTAATTGGTTGGGCAGCTATTTTAGCAGGTTATATTTACCAACATCAAATTAAAGATGCCTCCTCCTAATATCCAATTTTTCCTTTTCGAAGAATAAAAAAGGCACTTATTTCTAAAATTCATCAATTTATCATTCCCCCATTTCCGATTTGTTTATTAATTTTACCAAAATGACTAAAATCATTTATAATAATGAACCCGGAGATTAAAATCTATAAAAATCATCAGGATATTGCCCTTCATTTCTCAAAAAAAATCAAACAAATCATTGATAAAAAAAATTCAGGCAGAAAAAATGCCAACATACTGGTATCTTCGGATAACATTCCTTCAGAAATGTATGAGATTCTTGCCAATAACTACAAACATAAAATCGACTGGCAAATGGTCCATTTATTTTGGACCAATGAAACCTCGCATTCAACTGACAATGCAAATTCGAGTTATGAATTCCTGAATGAACACCTCTTGAAGCAACTGAACATCCCGATTCATAACATTCATCCCATTATCGGACATAACCACCCCTTTTTGGAAGCCGACCGGTACTCCACAGTTCTTCATGAACATTTTAATATTTATAAGGAAATTCCGGAATTTGACATCGCCATTCTTGGTCTGGGCAAGGACGGACAAATTGCCTCCATCCATTCGGATCAGCTTGGCTTGTTTGATTCTAACCGGTTATATGAAGTTTCCTATACCCCCAGGGATAATGCACCATGCATTACCGCCACAGGCAAATTACTAAACAATGTAGCCAATTTATTGATTCTGGCTGTAGGAGAAGAGAAAGCGGAATTAATATATTCAGTGCTGAACGGGAAGGAGAATGCTCAAAAATACCCTGTATCACAAATCAAACTGATAAAAGGCAAGATGATTTGGTACCTTGATAAAAAATCAGGAAAATACCTTTAGGTT
>CAYFUP010000084.1:0-13516 GCA_964346235.1 uncultured Bacteroidales bacterium
TACAAAAATTTCTCAACTACGGATTTACAATAGATTATTTAAAAATATAAATTTTACCATTATGGCACAATATTCAAGAATTGAAGTAATCTTAAAAATGAAGGAAACAGGGGTAGTTCCTGTTTTTTATCATGCCGACCTGGAAACTTGCAGAAAAGTATTAAAGGCCTGCTATGAGGGAGGAATCAGGATTTTTGAGTTTACCAACCGCGGGGATTTTGCCCATGAGATTTTTGCGGAGCTGAACAAATATGCATTGAAGGAATTGCCAGGTATGATGATGGGGGTTGGTTCTGTCATTGATGGAGCTACTTCCTCGCTGTACATGCAATTAGGGGCTAATTTTGTTGTATCTCCATTGTTAAATCCCGAAATGGCGGTGACCTGTCACCGCAGAAAAATTCCCTGGGTACCGGGATGCGGTTCTGTCAGTGAAATAAACAAAGCATATGAGTTGGGAGCGGAAGTAGTGAAGGTATTTCCGGGCAAGGAAGTCGGCGGTCCGGCATTCATCAAAAACATAAAAGGGCCCATGCCCTGGGTTTCCATTATGCCTACCGGTGGTGTTGAACCCACCGATGAAAATCTCTCTGCCTGGTTTGAAGCAGGCGCTTTTTGTGTTGGAATGGGATCCAAACTGGTGAAAAAGGAAATCATAAAAAACGGAGATTTCGATAAATTAAAAAACCATTTGGCCGATACCTTAGCGCTGGTGAAAAACATCAGGGAAAAGATTTCTTCATAGTAAAAAAATGCAAAAACGTTTGACAAACAATTATTGAATATGCAAAAGAATTCTAAAACATTTTCGAAACCAATGGAAACGGCAGGGTTGAGATTGTTAAAAATCTTTTATGTAATGCCAAACTCAGGGAAGAAATTAACATTGGCTCTTGATCTAAACTGGTTACGCCAGGCGATCATGTTATTAACCATTGTTTCTCTGATGCTGGCTCTTTCATCCTGCAATCAGGTTTCAAAAACGAAGGTGCTTAGACTGGGTCATGGATTGGATGTTACTCATCCGGTTCATAAGGGAATGGAATATATGGCTCAACAGGTCGATAAGAAATCTGACGGCCAGCTGCAAGTTCATATTTATCCCAGTGAGCAGTTAGGAACAGAGCGGGAATGTCTGGAGATGCTCCAAATCGGAAGTCTTGATATTACCAAAGTCTCAGCCGCCATCATGGAGGGTTTTGTTCCGAAGTTCAGGGTGTTGGGACTGCCTTATCTCTTCAGAAGCAAGGAACATTCTCATAAAGTGCTCGATGGACAGATCGGGACGGAGATTTTGTTGTCCGGTCAGGAATACTGGCTAAGGGGATTAACATTTTATGATGCCGGTAGCCGGAGTTTTTATACCATTGACCAGCCAATAAGAGATCCATCAGATTTAAAGGGCTTGAAGATTAGGGTTATGGAGAGCATTACCGCAGTGAAAATGGTCAATGCACTGGGTGGTTCGCCAACTCCGATATCCTGGGGAGAATTATATACATCCTTACAAAACGGGGTGGTTGACGGGGCTGAAAACAATCCGCCTTCATTTTATCTTTCCCACCATTACGAAGTTTGCAATTACTACTCACTGGACGAACATACGACCATTCCGGATGTTTTGCTTATCAGTACGCACACATGGAATGAGTTAACAGATGATCAAAAGAAATGGTTGAACGAAGCTGTTGAGGAATCGCTGGAAGTGCAAAGAATATACTGGAATGAGGGAGAACAGGAAGCCCTCAGAGAGGTAAAAAAAGCCGGTGTTGAAATCATCAGGCCCGATAAGGAACCCTTCCGCAAAGCGGTAGAAGGGATTTACCAGTCTTATGAGGAAAATAATCCGGAACTTTATGACCTGATAACACGAATCAGAAATGTTAAATAAAAACCTGAAAAGATGAACTCACGAAAAATTGTCGATAAAATACTTTCCACTTTGGTGATCATTGTAATGAGTATTTTGGTGCTGGATGTGGTATGGAATGTTGCTTCCCGTTATCTTCTTAATGCTCCCAGCTCTTTTTCAGTTGAACTGGCAAGGTACCTGCTGATATGGGTTGGAATGCTGGGCGCTGCCTATACCTCCGGTAAAAAAGAACACATTGCCATTGAACTGTTGCCTCAGAAACTGCAGCGAAAAAACCCGGCCAAGAAAAGAAAGCTCGATAATACTATCAATACGCTCATTGTATTGTTTGCCCTTTTTGTCCTGGTAATAGGAGGTATCAGACTGGTCTATATCACAATGATCATGGAGCAGGTTTCCGCCACCCTCCAGATTCCCCTTTGGTATGTTTACCTCTGTCTGCCCATAAGCGGGATATTGATTATGTTTTATAGTATCAATGAGATAATTTACGGTACTCCTCATGAACTAAGAAAGGATTATATAGACTAAAAAAGGATTTTTTAAGAAACTAAATAATACTAAATATATGGAAATAATTGGAATCTTAATATTGGTAATAAGTTTTATTGCTTTATTGGCCATTGGAGTGCCTGTTGTATATAGCATCGGCATCTCAGCCACACTCACCTTATTGGTAAGCATACATGTAATTCCTGCATTTACGACGGTTGCACAGCGGATTTCAACCGGACTGGACAGTTTTGCTTTGTTGGCCATTCCTTTTTTTATTTTGGCCGGACAGTTGATGAATCGCGGGGGAATCGCATTACGGCTAATAGAATTTGCCAAAGTATTGGTGGGAAGACTGCCTGGTGGATTGGCTTTTGTGAATGTACTGGCCAATATGCTCTTTGGAGCCATTTCAGGATCTGCTGTAGCATCGGCCAGTGCCATCGGAAGCTTTATGAATCCCAGAATGGAAAAGGAAGGGTATGACAAGTCATATACCACAGCGGTGAATGTTACCTCAGCCACCACCGGTTTAAGCATACCTCCAAGCAATGTATTAATTGTTTATTCCCTGGCTGCTGGCGGACTCTCTATAGGTGCCCTTTTCATCGCAGGTTATATCCCCGGTATTTTAACCGGGTTGGGGATAATGGCCGTAGCTGCTGCCATTGCCTACCGGAGAAATTATCCGGTGGCTGAAAAAGTAACATTAAAACATGGAATTTTTAAATTTTTGGATGCCATTCCCAGTCTGGGTTTGATCTTCGTAGTGATTGGCGGAATTATCGCAGGCATTTTCACTGCCACTGAAGCAGCAGGGATTGCAGTGCTTTATACTTTAATTCTTTCCTTTATTTATAAAGAAATCACCATTAAGGATTTACCAAGTATATTGTTGCGTTCTGTGATCACATCCAGCATAGTTCTCTTCCTGGTTGGAGCCTCCATAGGTTTATCCTGGGTAATGTCATATCAGAACATACCACAAAGCGTAGCAGAAGGGCTGTTATCATTGAGTGTCAATAAATTTGTCATTCTCATCATTATTAATTTATTATTGCTGTTTGTTGGTGTTTTTATGGATTTAACACCGGCCATTCTGATATTTACGCCGATATTTTTGCCCGTTGCCGTCAATCTTGGTATTGACCCGATTCATTTCGGTATGATCATGGTATTAAACTTAAGCATTGGGGTTTGTACTCCGCCTGTTGGAACGGTACTGTTTGTCGGCTGCAGCATCAGTAAAATTGGTATTGAAAAGGTAATTCCATCTCTTTTACCCATGTACGCTATCATGATTATCGTGCTGTTGTTAATAACCTTTATCCCCAATCTTACCCTTTGGCTTCCAAGATTATTTGGTTTTTAAGGGACAGGTAAGTTCAATGATTTTTGCTGAACCCCAGCTTCTTGTTTTTCAGAGGACTGGGGTTTCTTATTTTTCAACTTCCAGTATTATGAACTCTTCAACCCAATTTTAAAAATTTGTTTCAAATTCCACTTTTATATAATACTTTCAGCATCCAATCTTGAATATAAACCTTAAATTTATGCCTGAGAAAAAGATGGTTTTCTCAGATACCATAATAAATTTGTTTTTCCTTACCGAAAATATAGCATCAATGTTTTGAATACGGCTCTGGAATATCATCCGGAAGGATCCAATACCTTAATGTATCTGGGAAATGTACTTGCCTATTTAGTGGTTCTAAGAAAACGTCAATAACTGCGTTATGCTTACCTTAAGCACCAGTCATTTACGACTAGTAAACTCCTGATACTTAAGGCTCGCATGCCTTGTTCTTGACGATTTCTTAGAACCACTTAAGAATAATTAGGTGGTTTTCTTACATACACTATCTACGCCAGCATGAGGAGGCGATTGATTCATGGAAAAAATCAGTAAAACTGGATCCAGACAATTCTTATGCCCTCCATAATCTTGGTACTGCCTCATGGTATGTTTACCAGGAGTTGGACATGAGCATCAATTACCTGGAAAAAGCCCTGGAGGCTTCACCAAATGATGGAAGGCTAATACTCGAATTGGATCACATGTACATTGCAAACGATAATGTGCATGAACGGACGGAGCTGTATCGTGCTTATGAACAAACAGTTCGAAAGGATGATGATTTGGTGCTGCGATGGGTAGATTTGTTGATACATCAGCAGGCATTTGAACTGGATGCGGATTTAATGGATAAGATCATTCATCATATTGAAAAGCTTAAAAATGAAACATCAGATGCGGATGAACAAGATGATAATAAGCAGCCAAAGGCAATTTCTCATTATATACTATCCAGAATTTATGAATTCCAGGGCAAAGGCAAGGAAGCTGAAGAACACTTCAGTAAAGCCTCTTCATTAAATGCTGAAGTAATGATCAATACCCGTTTGCAGGCTACTTTTGTCCCGGCTGTGGATATGTAAGCAGGCTTTAAAAAACGGATAGATGACCGGAAGGAGATTACTTATTATGGGTCTGTAATGGTTTTTTGATCCGGATGGAATATTTTTACATGCTATGCTGGAAATAATAGACCTGTTTTTTGTAATATTCCATACCACATTCATCGTGTTTAACCTGTTTGGCTGGATATGGAAAAAGACAAGAAAGGCGAACCTGGTCACCCTCGTCTTAACAGGTGCTTCATGGTTTATTCTGGGAATTTTTTATGGCATTGGTTATTGTCCCTTAACAGATTGGCATTTTAATGTACTTCATCGTCTTGGGAAGACAGACTTGCCGCATTCATATACCAAATATTTGGCCGACCGGCTGACCGGAATGGATTTTAATCCCCGGTTGGTAGATGCTGCTACCCTGTTAGGGTTTATTTTCGCCCTGGCATTTTCCATCGTCTTTAATATCATGGACAGAAAGAAAGGAACCAGGAAAAGAAGGAAAAGCGCTACAAAGAAAAGTATTAATAAGAAAAGCGCTACAAAGAAAAGGAAGTGATTCAACAATCCGCTTGTTTCATCTGTTTATTTTTTATATTTTCAAAGGTCAGATGGAACCTCCTTTTTGATCATGCGCTTATGTGATTAACGGTTAATCATGGAGGTTTCATCTGTTTTTCATATCATAAATATCGAAATCCGAACAAAATGGAAAAAAAACTGAACAAGTATAGTGTGAAGATTACCCAGGATCAGAGTCTACCCGCCGCTCAGGCCATGCTTTATGCCATAGGAATGGATGATAACGATTTCAGGAAGGCTCAGGTAGGCATTGCCAGTACAGGATTCCAGGGAAATCCATGTAATATGCATTTGAATAAACTTGCAGAACTGGTAAAAGGCAGTGTGGATAAGGAAGAAGGATTATACGGACTAATTTTTCATACCATTGGTGTAAGTGATGGGATCACCAACGGCACGGAAGGGATGAAATATTCATTGCCGTCCAGGGAAATCATTGCTGATTCCATTGAGACCGTTGTAAGTGCTCAGTTTTATGATGCAGTCATACCCATTGTTGGTTGTGATAAGAACATGCCGGGGGCCATGATTGCATTAGGCAGGTTAAACCGGCCTTCCATTTTAGTTTATGGCGGAACCGTGAAGAAAGGACATTGGAAAGGAAAAGATCTGAACATTGTTTCTGCCTTTGAAGCTTATGGTCAAAAGATTAGGGGTAATATTTCCGATGAGGACTATCAGGGAATCATAAAAAACAGCATCCCCGGTGCCGGGGCTTGCGGAGGCATGTTTACCGCCAATACCATGTCTTCAGCCATTGAGTGCATGGGAATGAGTCTCCCGTACTCATCTTCCAATCCGGCTGTTAGCAAGCAAAAGAATATGGAAACCCATGATTTGGGAAAGGCCATCAACAACATCCTGGAAAAAGATATAAAGCCAAGGGATATTATGACCAAAGCTGCCTTTGAAAATGCCATCAGTCTGATCATGGCCTTGGGCGGATCCACCAATGCCATATTGCATCTGATAGCCATGGCAAAATCCGTGGATGTTTCATTAAGATTGGAAGATTTCCAGCGAATAAGCAATAACACACCTTATATTGCCGATTTGAAGCCAAGCGGACAATACCTCATGGAAGATCTGCACCATGTCGGTGGAACACCTGCAGTGATGAAATACCTCTTGCAGGAGGGGTTCCTGGATGGTAATTGTCTGACTGTGACCGGCAAAACCCTGGGAGAAAACCTTGAAGAAGTGGAGGTATTGGAAAAAGAGCAGAAAATCATCAAACCAGTGTATGAACCCATCAAAAAGCGTGGCCATATACAAATCTTATATGGCAATATCGCTGAAGAAGGAGCTGTGGCTAAGATCACAGGGAAAGAAGGAGAAGTGTTTAAAGGGCCGGCTAAAGTATTTGAAAATGAATTTGATGCCATTAAAGGAATTCAGGAAACGGTGAAAAAGGGGGATGTGATTGTCATCAGAAATTCCGGTCCCAAAGGTGCTCCCGGCATGCCTGAAATGCTTAAACCCACCAGTGCTGTCATGGGAGCCGGACTGGGCAAGGATGTGGCATTAATCACTGACGGTCGGTTTTCCGGTGGATCGCATGGTTTTGTCATCGGCCACATCACCCCTGAAGCTGTCGAAGGCGGAACCATTGGCATATTAAAGGATGGAGATATGATTACCATTGATGCCAATAATAACAGAATCGATGTGGATCTTTCTGAAGAAGAACTAAGACAGCGAATAGCAGCCTGGAAAAAGCCATCCAAAAGTGCCACCACCGGCATGTTAAAAAAATATATTGATACAGTGACTTCGGCCTCTGAAGGCTGTGTGACGGTTTAATTTATCCGTTGATGTTAATTGGTTTCTGACCATAAACCCTGATTACATCAGAAGCATTAAGAGGCTGCTATGCCATCGGCAATTTCGCAAAAATGATCCAGATTTTTAAGGTAAGCTATCAGAAGGGGTGTTATAAACGATATCATTGACTTTGATATCTTTGATACGAATTTGAAGATTGGTTCTACCCATGAATTCGTTTTCTTCAATGGAATAGCAAATATCAAAAGGATTGCCCTGACTGATGGCTTCATAGTGTTTGGCTTTTTGAAAGGCTATTGCTGAAATGGAATGCATGGGGTCCTCTTCATGCACCAAATCAAGCTTTAAATGCTCTTTAGTACTTCCGACTATTCGACCGTAACCGGAGTCTGATACGTTCCTGGTGACAAATGCGGGAGCTGTATTTTCCGGTCCGAAAGGCTGAAATTGACGCAAAATTCTGTAAAATCCGGGGGTAATATCCGACAATGATAATTCGGCATCGACCTCAATTTGAGGATACAATTGTTCATCCTTGATGGATTCTGAAACGAGTTTTTCAAAGCGGTCATTGAAATAGCTAATCTTTTCTTTTTTCATGGTCAGACCGGCTGCAAATAGATGACCCCCAAAATTTTCCAGCAAATCCCCACACCCTTCTATGGCTTTATAAAGATTAAATCCATCAACGGATCTGGCGGAACCTGTTATGTATCCGTTTGATTCAGTCAAAACAACCGTAGGCCGGTAATAATAGTCTTTCAAACGGGATGCAACAATACCCAATACCCCTTCATGCCAGTCAGGATTAAATAAAACTGTCGTTTTACGCTGTATATATTTTTCATCACCTGTAATGATGTCTAATGCTTCCTGGGTAATTTTTCTGTCGATGTGCTTACGGGAGTTATTGAACAAATTGATTTCTTTGCTAATTTGATCTACCTGCTCAGCATCTTTGCAAATAAGCAATTCCACAGCCTTGTTGCCCGAGTCCATTCGGCCGGCTGCATTAATTCTTGGTCCGATCTTAAAAACAATGTCATCTAATAGAATTTTTTTGTCCGATATACCTGCTATTTTGATGATAGAAGAAAGTCCCCTGCCGGGGGAATGATTGATTTTTTTCAGTCCATAATATGCCAGAATTCTGTTTTCACCAGTTAATGGTACAATATCGGATGCAATGCTGACAGCAACCAGGTCAAGGAAATGGGCCAGTTTATCAAATTCCATGTTGTTTTGTAAAGAAAATCCCTGTAAAATTTTAAATGCTACCCCGCAACCGGAGAGTTCCTTATAAGGATAGCCGCAGTCTTCCTGTTTAGGATCCACAACCGCATAAGCACATGGAATCTCATCCCCTGGTGTATGGTGGTCACTGATGATACATTCAATGCCTTTTTCGCGGGCGTAATTAATTTTTCCATTGGCTTTGATACCGCAATCCACTGTCATTATTAAAGATATGCCATGTTCATGCGCATAATCAATGCCTGCTTTTGAAATACCATAACCCTCCGTATATCGGTCCGGTATATAAAAAAAAACATCGGCATAGAATTGCTTGAGAAACATATAGACGAGCGCAACCGAGGTGGTTCCATCCACATCATAATCACCATAAATTAGTATCTTCTCTTTGTTATGAACAGCTTTGGTTAGTCTGTGTACTGCCTCTGTCATGTCTTTCATAAGAAAAGGATCATGCAGGTGCTCATATTTGGGTCTGAAAAACCGTTTGGCTTCTTCAAAAGTGGTAATGTTTCTCTGAACAAGCAAGTTGGCCAGTATAGGATTAATATTTAATTCATTTGCAAGATTGTTGACGGTCGTTTCATTGCCTTTTTCCTTTAATTTCCATCTTAATTCAGTGATATGTTGTTGAATTTCTGGCATCCGTCATTTTTTGGTTGAGAAACAAATAAATAAAAAAAATCGATGACTGTAAATCAGCTTTTTAACATTATTTTAATGTTTAAGTAAATTTCGTTAAAAAAATGTAAATAATCAACATTCCATGCAAAAAATATGTGGAGGAACATGAATATTGATCGGTAAGCTTCATTAAGCGGAGAATTAATGTAATTTTTTAGAAGGAAAGTTGGTTGGCAAGAAATGACATATGAGATTTTCAATAACAGAGACCGCTTGTTTTATATTTTTCTCATGCGGCTCATTTCTCTCTTTAAATCCCTTTCTTTAATATCTTCTCTTTTGTCCTGTTTTTCTTTGCCTTTGGCCAGGGAAATTTCAACTTTGGCCAGACCGCGATCATTGATAAAAATACGGGTGACCACAATGGTTAATCCTTTTTCATCATATTTTTTTTCCAGTTTTTTTAATTCCTGCCTTTGTAGGAGCAGTTTACGGTCCCGTTTGGGTTCATGATTGCTATAGGTTCCATGAGAATACTCAGCGATGTGCATCCCTTTCACCCATAGTTCATGGTCTCTGAAATAGCAATACGAATCAACAAGGCTTGCTTTCCCCGCTTTAACCGATTTGATTTCCGTTCCGGTCAGCTGAATTCCAGCAACGTATTTTTCAATGAATTCAAAATTAAAGGAAGCTTTTTTATTTCTTATGTTTATTTTTTTTTGCATGTTGGCTGACCTTAAAAAATTATACAATTGTTTGCGCAAAATTAACAATTTAAATATTTAAGGTGTTTTAAACAGTATCAAACTTTCAATCATGACTGATGAACCGAACTTGCTTACCATTTTAGGACCTACAGCGAGTGGAAAGACAAAAATTGCTGCTTGTGTTGCCGATAAGATAAATGGCGAAATAATCAGTGCAGATTCCCGGCAGGTTTACCGGAGAATGGACATTGGAACCGGCAAAGATTACCGCGATTATATGGTTGGCGACAAAACCATCCCTTTTCATTTAATTGATATCCGGGAACCTGGTCAGAAATATAATGTATTTGAATATCAACAGGATTTTTTTAAAATTTACCATGATGTACATCGACGGGACAAATTTCCAATACTATGTGGTGGTTCAGGACTATATATAGAAGCGGTACTGGACGCATACAAGATGTTAAAGGTTCCCGAAGACAGGTTATTAAGAAGACATTTGGAAAGTAAGTCATTAAAAGAGCTTTCCAGTATACTGGCACAATATAAATTCCTTCATAATACAACAGACATAGATACAAAAAAAAGGGCCATACGGGCCATTGAGATTGCAAAGTTCCAAAAGGAAAATATGCCTGAGTTGACCGATTTTCCTCATATAAACAGTTTAAACATAGGGATAGCTTCTGAAAGAAAGTTGCAAAAGAAGCAAATTACTGACCGGCTAACAATAAGGCTTAATAACGGGATGCTGGAGGAGGTGAGATCATTGTTGGATGAAGGATTGACCGGGGATGATCTGATATATTACGGGCTGGAATATAAATATGTAATTAAATATATTACAGGAGAACTCACTTATGATGAAATGTTTGAAAAACTGAATATTGCGATACATCAGTTTTCAAAGAGACAAATGACCTGGTTCAGGCGAATGGAACGCAAGGGTACCACCATTCATTGGATTGACGGAGAAAGTTCCCAGGAAGAAAAAGTGGATAAAATATTGTTGCTTTTTAACAGGACTGGTTCGAAAGACAGACAATGAATGATATGTCAAAAGACCAATCAGGAAGAATAACTTATCAGTTTAAATGATGCATATAGTTTTCTTAATGTCACTGAATAAACATGCCCAACCATAAGGAAGGGCATGTTTGTTATAACAATCTTCAACCTGCAATGTATGCCTTTTAGGGAAGATATGTGAGATTTTCCTACTCAATATATACTTTTTTATTGAATTTCGTGGAGTCATTCAGTCGTATATTCAGCAAATAGTAGCCGCTTTTTAATGCATTCGCATCGATATCTACTTTGTGCTCACCGGCCGGATAATTATCCTTCATCAGGGATTTATAATGTTTTCCGTTAATGGTAAATAAATCGATGGAGACATCAGCGTTTTCTTTTAACTGAAATTCAATAAACAATGAACTGCTTGCGGGACTGGGATACACCTGAACTGAATTACTAAAGGCAACCTTGTTATCGATGGCTGTAGCTGTCTTCAGTTCTCCGTCTTTCATCTCTGATTCATCTTCTTTTAGTTCATTCTCCAATTCATTGGTATTATTCTCAGTGATTGGCGAATAAAGGATAAACCCATGCGGTGAGAGAAGTTTTCTCAAATGTCTGAAGCCCATGCCATGTTTTTCAGGGACATCGATGTCATGTTCTTCAAAGTATTCCGTTACCATTTCATGAATATCGGATCTCCAAACAGCTTTGTCGGCTTGTAATCCATCAAAAATATCCTTCAATGAAGCTTTATGATTAACGGCAATATCATGAATGGCTTTCCTGTTTTCTTTTAATTCGTTCCGCAGACCAGTAAGCTCCTTTTTGGCTTCCTGGTTTCCATTTTTCAAATGAGAAATAAGTTTCCTTCTTTCCATTTGCAAAGAACGGGTGTTTTCGATGGTTTCTTTTTCCTCTAAAGATAATTCATTGTCAAATGTGCTTCGAAGCGGGATAATGACAGGTTCGACATTCTTTTGTATATAATCTCTGATATCAGTCATAAGTGGCTTTAAGTCAGGTTTCTCACGGGATTTTAGACCGGGATCCCAAAGCAGAAATTTAACCGGATTTTTTAAAGTACCCAGCTTATTATCAATATAATGCTTTGTAATCATTCGAATAATGGCTGTATCTTTGTCCTGATAGTACTTGCCTGAGATATTCATAATATCAGTTCTCCATTCTTTCTGATATTGAGTTATTTCCGCTCTCATGGCCTTAAAATCTTCCTGATGATTTTTTGCGACAGCTACAACTTTTTGATGTGCTCTTTTATAGATTATAACATTTCGCTTTTTGTTATTGTTAGTGGTTGCTTTGTCCGGGCGAATTGAATCATTTTTTATTTCGGGGGGCATTTGGGATAATTCTTTATCTTTTTGATAGGTTGGCTTTTTTGGTCCTGCCGTTTTTCCCTGCGGTTTACTATTTCTCATTTTGGCAGTTTTCATCATCTTTCTGGCCTGAATGATCTGCCGTTTTTCTTCATCACTCAGTATTTCATCCCATGCTTTCCTTTGTGTTTTGACAACCGGAATCATTTCATCGATTACATATTGATTCAGTTCATCAAAGTAAGCCTTAAATTCTTCAGTTGATTTGAATTCATGCATTTTAACCCGGTGATATGAGAAAGCATAATGGTTTAGCTGATATAGCTTTTTCCCTTCCCAGAGGGCCAGGGCTACCGGATTTATTCTTGGAGGTCTGGCTTTTTGCTTTGAGGCTTTAAGCAGTCCAGCTTTACGCAATCCTGTCATGTGATGATTGCTTTTTCCTTGTCGCCAATTCTGAGCCCTCATGACTTTAGGCACTGAATCGCAGGATTGTTTTCGATTTGATAGGCTATCCTTGCAGATATCATAATGGCTTTTAATGATTTCTTTTATTTCGGTTTCCCAAACTTTCTGCTCGGATTTTATGCCGGCCATGATTTCCTTTACTTCTTCTTCATGTGCCATCATAATTTCTTGGGTCTGATGATAAATATTCCCATATGTTTGCAGAAGACTGTCACGCCAGGGATGGTATTGCCGGGGATTTTCTCTATGAAATGGCCTTACAGGTTGATTTCTTACTCCCGCTGGATTATTTCTGCCAGGCTGATTAACACCTGTGTTTTGATGTGGCCGGTTAAAGTCTTTTCCGCCCAGCGGATTATTTTTTTGTCTTTGATGATTGCCTGCAACCTGGTTATCTCGTTTGGGTTGATGGAAACCTGGCCCTTGATTCGTCCTTTTGTTCTGATCGGCTTTTGCTTTCCGTGCCATTCTTTTTTTTGCATTTGTCAATTCAGATAATTCAGCTTTCAAAGCATTTATTTGATCGGTTTCATCTTCATTCAGGAGGTTTAACAACGCTGACTGGGAGGATTGATAAAAAGGCAATGCATTATCCTGCATGTATTGGTAAACAGGACGTTCATTATCGAAATTTTCATTCACTGCTCCCGGGGGTTCTTCCTGCTGGGTGAACAGTAAACCGCTTGTCACCATGAATAAGGCGACTGCGAATAATCTGGTTACTAATTTGTTTTTTGTTTTCATTGTTATATCATTTTATCATTAATAAATATAAAAATCATGATTTGTATTTATGACAATATTTATTCATGAAAAATTACAATTTATAAAAAAATAAATTTGATTCTATAATTAGTGGGGCTAATAAAACGTCAATAACTGCGTTATGCTCTTCTTTAGCACCAGTTATTTACGACCAGTAAACTGCTGGCACTTAAGGCTCGCATGCCTTGTAC
>CAYFUP010000085.1:0-13388 GCA_964346235.1 uncultured Bacteroidales bacterium
ATACACTACAAAAGTGTAAACTATTGTTTTTAAACGTTTTAATTGTAGCTTAGAGGCACTAATTAAACCTGATAAGCATTCAGGCGATTTATCAACTTTTTCCTGGTGAAGAATATGCGGCTTTTGACTGTTCCGATTTTTAAATCCAGTTCTTCAGCAATTTCTTTATACTTATAACCTGAAGTGTGCATCATGAATGGAACCTTGTATTCATCTTCCAGCTCATCAATGATATGGTTTATTTCTTTGAAGGACATGTGGCCTTCCGGATTTTCCAGTTTAGATTCCTGACTTTTATTGAGATAATACAAATCATCGGTGGTGTCAATGGTTGTTTTTTGTTTGACCGACCTTCTGTAATTATTAATAAATGTATTCTTCATGATGGTAAAAGTCCAGGCTTTCAGGTTTGAATAATCGACGTATTTATTTCTGTTTGCGATCGCTTTCACGTAAGTTTCCTGAAGCAAATCTTTGGCATCGTCATGATCAGAAGTCAGGCTTAATGCGAACTTTTCCAGGTTAGGTTGTAACCCGATTAACTGATGATTAAATTCTATTGCTGTCATATTTCATTGATTTTGTGGTTTCAAAATGTTAAACAAATGTACGAAATTGTTAAACGCCACGCAAGTTAAAATTTTGTTAGCCCCCTCTAATCCAGCAATAGATTAAAACAATGAATTTTATTTAAAATGCTTACAAACAATATTTTAATTAAATATAAATAACGGGATTCTAAATTGGTTATAAATAGCATTTTTGTTCAGGAATTGGATTTTTTGCGTTTATAAATATAAGCTTACATGTTAAACAAGCTAATATTGAACTATTTATAAAAGGATTGCATATTTTTGTTTTTAAATAAGCGAAAATCAATGACTTGCGCAATTTTAAAAAATTGTTAACTGCCATTTTTAACAGGAAACATTGAATTTGTTTTTCAACTGATCAAAAAATTGCGATGGAGAAGTAATTTTAAAGACATTGTCCGGCAATTCATTTAATTTGGATAACTGATATCCGGTGATAAATACATATAGATCAGAAAACTTATCCGATAGTTTATGAATGAAATCATTGATATTTCCTTCAGGAGCATTGGATGACAGGGACGTAAACAGAAAATCAGGTTTGTGGGATTTTACCAGTGCTTCGATATCGGAAAACGGGACAGTTTGTCCGAGGTATATGACTTTGTGCCCCTTTTTTTTAATCAGGTAAGTATAAAACAGCAAGCCAAGTTCATGATATTCCCCTTCCGGCAGAAAAACAATAAACGTTTTTGCCCCTTCTTTTTCATTCATCATTTGCCCGTCAATGGCCACGATGAGCTTCTGCCTGAGCAGATTGGACACGAAATGTTCCTGACCGGCTTTTATGGCACCAGTTTGCCATAGAATGCCTATCTTTTTAAAAAAGGGATAGATGATATTGATAACCGTTTCTTCGAATCCAATGTTTAGTATGGAGTCAGATAAAATTTTTTCAAACTTTTTCTCATCAAGGTCTATCATAGCAGTAATCAGATGTTCTATCTGGTTATGATAGGTACCGCTTTCGTGCAGGAGATAAATGACCTTTTCATTGAGTTCCTGGGGACTGAGATTTGCAAGTTTCGAGATTTTAAAACCGTGTCGCGACAAAATTGAGATATTCAGCAGCTTTTTCAGATCATCATCACAATAATACCGGATATTGGTGGATGTCCGGCTGGGTTGAACAATATTGTATCGCTTTTCCCAGATTCGGATGGTGTGTGCTTTTATTCCGGAAAGTTTTTCAAGATCCTTAATCGAATAATTGGCCATTACAAAAATTGCTGGTTACATGTCTCTAATTTTCTGATTAATTAAACAATGCATGACTTAAAAAGTTTAATGCCTGATTTTATTCAGAACCATCAATCCGTCTCTTACAGGCAACAGGCTTTTTTTTATTCTTTTATCAATCTTTACCATTTCATTGAATCTTTTCAGTGCTTTGGCGAAGGGGTCTTTATCAGAGGGCGTCATGACTTTCCCACCCCATAGCACATTGTCCACCAGGATATATCCGCCAATCCGCACTTTGCTGAAAATTAAATGATAATAATCAATATATTGCCGTTTATCGGCATCCATAAACACCAAATCAAATTCCCGGTCCAAAGTGGGAATGATTTTTAAAGCATCTCCGGTTAACTGGGTGATCCGGTCATTCATCCCGGCTTTTTTAAAATAATACGCAGAAAATTCTTTTAATTCATCGTTGATTTCAATGGTATAGAGTTGTCCCCCTTGCTGAAGACTTTTTGCCAGGCAAATGGCTGAATAACCGGTATATGTGCCTATTTCGAGAATTTGTTTTGGATTGATGAGTTTCCCGAGCATGGTCAGTAAATTGCCCTGAAGCGGTCCTGTGGTCATTTGCGGATTGATGGCTTTAAGATTGGTCTGCCGGTATAATTCCTGCAGAACTTCATCTTCTTGCTCAATGATAGTCAGAATATAGGTTTCCAGGTCTCTGCTAATCATTATTCGGTTGTTTTTTCCATTCGTTGTGAACGCAGGTAGGTGAGCGGTTCAAAGATAAGCTGTTCCATATCATCTGTAAATTAAAGTGGCCATGGGGTTTTCGTCCAGCAGCTCATGGGCTGCTTCCATGATATCTTCCGCTGATATTTGATTGATACGGCTGATGACTTTATTGAGCTCTTCCGCTTTATTGAACATCATCAGTTTTTTACCGGTAACCAGCATCAGGGTTTCATGATTGGAAGCATTTATGAGCACTTGTCCCGTAAACTGTTTTTTGGCTTTTTTTAGTTGCTGAATGCCCAGTTTTTTGTTTTTTAATTTATCAAATTCAATCTTTATTTTTTTCAGGCTTTTATGGAGATCCTTTTCATCAGTCCCGAAATAAACCGTAAAAACGCCCAGTTCGGCATAGGTATTATAGGATGATTCAATATTGTAGGCATATCCGTATTTTTCACGAAGACTGAGGTTTAATCTGGAATTAAGTCCGGGGCCTCCCAAAATATTGGTCAGCAATGCCAGTGATAACCGTTTCTTTTCGGTGTTGGGATATACAGTACTCCCCATGATACCGTGTACCTGGTAAGTTCCTTTTTTTATTTCTTTTGAAAAGGGTTTCGGAGTACTGATATTCCGGTCGGGGTAACCTAATTTTTTTGGGATTTTATCAAAATATTTTATGACCAGGTTGTAAAACTTATTGAAATCCATATTTCCGGCAGAACTGATGATCATCTGGTTTGTATAATAATGATTTTCAATGAATTGTTTTATCCGGTCTTGATTGATATGCTGAAGGCTTGTTTCCGTGCCCAGAATATTTCTTCCCAATGGCTGATTGAGAAATAGCAGTTCCTCAAAGTCGTCAAATATCATATCGGAGGGATTATCCCGGTATGAGTTGATTTCATCAATGATCACCTCTTTTTCTTTGGTGATTTCATTTTCGGGAAAAATGGAGTTGAACAACACATCATGGAATAATTCCAGAGCCCGTTCATAATCTTCTTTCAGAAAGGAAGCATGAATGCAGGTTTCTTCTTTGGTGGTATAAGCATTGATTTCACCTCCGACATCTTCAATCCTGCTTAAGATATGATAAGGTTTCCTTTTTTTTGTTCCTTTAAACAATAAATGCTCTGTCAGATGGGCAATGCCATGCTCACTATCCCCTTCGTCTCGGCTACCGGCATTGATTAGCAGTGCGCAATGAGCCACCGGTCCGTCTACCGGTATATGAATGATCCGTATTCCGTTCTTTAAGCTGGCCTGGTATATCATATCGTATCCATCTTGGAAAAAAGCATTCAAAATAATACCTTATTTACCAAAAAACCAAATGATTGTTTTTTTTGAAAGCGTATTTTGCACTTCCAAATTTTTTAACTAATTTTAATAGCTCAATCCATCATTCATGAAAATACAAGTTAACACAGAAACCGGAAAAATCAGGTCACTCATAATGCACGCACCCGGACAGGAAGTTGAGAATATGACTCCCATCAATGCTGAGCGGGCGCTTTACAGTGACATTCTGAATCTGCCCCTGGCCAAAAAAGAACATCAACAGTTTTCAGAGCTTTTAGAAAAATTTATCAACGTTTTCTATATCAAAGATCTTTTGAGAGAGGTTATCAGGCAACCTGCGGTGAAAGAAGACCTCATCGAAGAAATTGGCCAGCTTGAAGGCAATTACGATGAATGTGATTCATTAATGGCTCTGTCTGATGAATGGTTGGTAAAACAACTGATCGAAGGCATTCCGCTTCAAAGGAATACCTTAAGCAAATATTTAAGCAAAGAAAAATATGCCCTGAAACCATTGCATAACCTGTTTTTTACGAGGGACATTGCTTTTTGTATCGGGAATGAGGTTTTTATCAGCAACATGGCGAGCCGGGTAAGAAAAAGGGAATCCATGTTGTTGAAGTTTATCCTGGAGAATCATGTTTACTTTCAGTGTAATACCATCGATTTAATCAATTACAACGATTTGAAGGATTATTCGGTAGAAGGGGGAGATATCCTGGTGGTAAGCGATAACCTCATATTGGTTGGAAATGGTTCCAGGACCACCTCGGTGGGAATAGACAAGCTCATCCAGCATTTTAAAAACAAGGAGAAGCCATTCAACATCATCGTTCAGGAGCTTCCATCTTCTCCCGAGTCTTTTATTCACCTTGACATGGTATTCACCTTATTGGATAAAGATCTGTGTATGATATATGAGCCCTTGATTCTCAGGAATTATAAATTTCAAACCATTTCCATTTCCATTAAAGGAGATAACGTGGATATACGGCAGGAGGTTAATTTGTTGGAAGCATTGAAAAAACAAGGGGTTGACCTGGATTATGTGTTATGCGGAGGCAATTCCGATGTGTGGCTTCAGGAGAGAGAGCAATGGCACAGCGGGGCCAATTATTTCAACCTGGCTTCCGGCAAAGTCATAGGTTATGAAAGAAATGCCTATACACTGGAAAGCTTATCAAATAAAGGATATGAAGTCAAGAGTTCGGCCGATATTATTTCAAATCCCTCATTGATTGATCAATATAAAAAACTGGCTGTGACCATTGAAGGATCGGAGTTACCAAGGGGCGGGGGAGGTCCCCGTTGCATGACCCTGCCGCTGCACCGGGAAGATTAGTCGGTCAGCAAGATTCAGCAAACCCTTAACCTGGGGAAAATTCTATAACTAGTGATTCTAAGAAAACGTCAGTAACTGCGTTATGCTCACCTTAAGCACCAGTCATTTACGACCAGTAAACTCCTGGCACTTAAGGCTTGCATGCCTTGTTCTTGAAGCCTTCTTAGAGCCACTTTAGCATAACTAGTTAGTTTTCTTAGTGCCACTAACTAGCTTTTATTTTTCAAACCGTATGGAGCCCTCAAGGAAATATACCTGCGGTGAGCTCGCAAGCTCGGCTGTCTAAGTAGAGTCCGCACGTTCGGCTCATATCATTTTTGTGCACGATAGTGAATGAGGGTTTCATGAAAATAAACCATCTATTCAAAAGGAACTTCAAGGGCTGTGGCAATTTCCTCCAGTTCTTTTTTTACTGCAGGGAGAATGGTTATTCCTTCACTTTTGATCCTTTCTTCATTTTCCCTTTCTATATCGCCCGGAATTAAAACCCTGGACTGCCCCTCAATGCTTTTGGCCCTTCTGAATGTTTGTATCCATTCGTCCATTTTTTCCTTAAAATTTTCAGCCGGTTGAAAAGCATCCACCCGCATGGCGCCGAAAAAGTGACCGGTTCCTTCCCCGACTTTTTTGTCAAGGACAGGCAGGTAGGCCACTGAGGGAGGAACGAAGGGACCGAAGTTGGCCCCGGAAAAGACAGCAGAAAAGATATCCACCACGGCACTCATGCAGTATCCTTTATGACTGCCATGCTGGTATGTGCTCCCCAATGTCAGCATGGACCCCCCATCTTTAAGAATATCCGGATCGTCCGAAGGATTTCCATTTTTGTCCTGTGCATAACCGAATGGTACTTTTTCCCCTTTTTTGGCGGCGACAGCCAGTTTGCCCCTGGCGATAGGGGTGGTTGCAAAGTCGGCGACAAAAGCCGGCTCATGACCGGCAGGGATGGCTACAGCGATGGGATTGGTACCGAGCATTCTGCTGAGGCTAAAAGTTGGCGCTACAAGCGGATTGGCATTGGTCATGCATATGCCAATCATATCGTGGGGCAAGCCCATCATCGCATAATAACCGGCAATTCCGAAATGATTGGAATGACGGGTTGAGATCCAACCGGTACCGGTCTTACGGGCTTTTTCAATGGCTATTTCCATGGAGCGGGTCGCAGCAAGCATGCCTATCGCCCCGTCACCATCCACGACACCGGTAGAAGGTGTCTCATAAACAAGGTGTATATCAGGAGTGGTATTGATTCGTCCGGCCTGCCAAAGCTGATAATAATCTTTCACCCTGATCATGCCATGGGATGCAAGTCCCCTTAACTCCGCCGCAATAAAAACTTTGGAAATCTTTTTGGCATCCTCCTGCGAAACATTCATTTTCATAAAAATATTCCTGGTAAATTCTTCCAAATAGTCTGGTGTGTACATATCTTACTTTTTATGATAAATAATTATAGACAAACTCTTAACTTAATAGACGGACACTAATTATTGCTTTAATTTGCATGGTTCTAAATCCGGACTAAAATAAATATTTTTCTGCCCATAATGACTTAAAAGCATGAAAATAGGTTTTAGTCAGTTTTATTTATTTGAAATACAGAACCATGAGCAATAACAAAAAGAAAAGGAAAGTCCCTGAAAAGAAATGGGTTCAGGAAATGTTTAACAGAATTTCAAAGCAGTATGACTTCCTGAATCATTTTTTATCGTTGGGGACAGATATTTACTGGAGACGAAAACTGGTAAGGATCATCAGCAAGCAGCATCATGGTAAACCAGATGAACAGGGATTACATATACTGGATGCTGCCACAGGCACAGGCGATCAGGCCATGGAATTAATGAGGCTTAATCCTCAGATGGTGCATGGAACTGATATTTCGGTCGAGATGCTCGACCTGGCCCGGACTAAGGTCAGGAAGAAAGGAATGCAGGACAGGATTGAATTTCATTTGGAAGACGCAGAAGCCATGACTTTTCAGAGTAATTATTTTGATGTGGTAACCATCAGTTTTGGAATTCGCAATGTTGAGCGCATGCGGAAAGGACTGGAAGAAATGTACCGGGTACTGAAGCCGGGGGGAAAGTTGTATATACTTGAATTTTCGCATCCCCGGCGGTTTCCTGTAAAGCCGTTTTATCATTTTTACTTGAATCATTTGGTACCCTGGATTGGGAGAGTAATGGCCGGCGACAAAGGAGCCTATCAATACCTTTCCGGTTCGATAAATCAGTTTATTGACGGGGAGGAGATGGTTCGGGAGCTGCAAAGCTGCCATTTTCAAAACATTCAGATGTATATACTGACTGGTGGAATAGCCAGCATCTATCAGGGAGAGAAACTGGAGGCATAGAAATCATCTGTTTTCGGCGAATTCGGGAGTTCATTTGCCTCCGGCATATTCTTAAGCTCGTATTCCTCTAATAATCCGCGAGCTCATATATTTGCAGTCAATTTGTAAGCTCATATCCTTGCAGTGAATTCACGAGCTCCTTTTCAGCCGGATATTTTTACACTCATTAAAAAATAATATTTTCGTGTTTTTGATGTTATTGACATTATAGGAGCATTTGATAATTTATTGCATTGAGAAAGAAGGAGATTTTTATCATCATCATTACCGGTATTATCCTTGTACAAGCTAATGCCCAGCAAGACACACCTCAGCACTACCAGCGCGTGGATATGGAACCCTTGCATTTTGGATATACCCTGGGTTTAAATACCATTGATTTAAGGATGAACCTGTCCGATGCTTATAATGACAAAGATATTAAAGGGGATATTGCCCTATTAAGGCCTGGCTTCCATGTGGGCGTAGTATCTGATTTTAGACTGGGACGCTATTTTAGTCTCCGGGTTTTGCCAGAAATGACCTTCGGCGATATGGCCATCAACTTTGAAACGCCGCCTGATTCAATCGAAATTAATGAAGATAACAATCCCCTTGAAGTTGATTATTCCCCGCTGCAAATACCGGTATTGATAAAATACAAAGCCAAAAGGATGAATAACTTCCGGCCCTACCTGGTTTCCGGATTCAGCTTTTCCTATGATTTTGATGAATTCAAAAGCATCTTTAAAGGAGATAAAGATGAAAAATACCTGAGCTTTAGACGGTTAAATTATAGTTTTGAAGCAGGTTTTGGCATTGATTTTTATTTTGAGTTTTTCAAGCTTTCCACCGAGTTAAAATATTGTATTGGCATGAAAGATATATTAAATCCTGACGGACCGCAAGAAGGCAGCTATAAGCATGCCGAGGCAATCACCGAAGCCTTTTCATCCATTAAGGCCAATATGTTCATGTTTTCCCTTCATTTTGAATAGTTTTCCTGGTGAACCCGCAGCCATAGTGAGGCATATAATAATAGGGAAGCCTTCGATAAATTATAATCGGAGCGAAGCAAAAACAATGGTTCAAAAAACAATTGTTAAAAGCAAGGGATGAATACGGATTAATCGTATGGGTAAGTTCCCGGCCATGGATAGGCACCGGCGGGAATGATGACAGATGGTGGGGATATTCATATGAGCGGCGGGAAATTGCCAAATTCATAAAAGAAAACTTATACATTTAGTCGCTGAATGATTGGTTAACCTTGAAGTTTGGGTAAATTAATTCTTTTGGCAAACTTTGAATTTCCCGGCAAACCTTTCATTTTCTTACATGTAACTCTTTTGAGCGTTATTTTTTGTTTAGCATATATCTGACTGGTATATTGTTGACTAAAAAGGGTTTGTTACAAAATATACTTTTTCAGTTCATGGACCGAACCTTTCCAGGAGCAGCCCAGACAATAAAGTATATCCAGGTTATAACCCTCCAGGCTTTCTTCATCATGAACCGGGACGATTTCATAATCTCTGTTTACCTGAACCACCAGGGCATTTCCCTGATTGTCTTTTACCTGAAAACGCCTGATGCCGCATTGCGGACAGACCATATACCTCATAAGCATAAATGTTCATTTGATTGGATTAATGCCTGAACTCCCATTCACTTTTATCTGCATAATTGATAAGAAAGCATTTTTATGATAATGTTACAAAAAAATCAAATAAAAAATGCCTTCGTAAAAGTAACCATTAATTATAGATTTCAAGGCATTTTATCCGTTAAAATCTGTCAAAATTCACCCCACATATTATTTTATTACTAATTTTATCCATTGGAATATAGACCAAATCGAATAAAATGCTAAAACGTTTATTTATCATCATAACATCCGTTTTAATGGGAATCATTCCTTTCGAACTGCTATGCCAGGAGCAAAATGATGAGATGAAGGTATCATTCACAAAGATTAAACTGAAAGATGACAAGCAGTTTCTGGGAGAAATGGTTAAAAAAACTGATTCAACAGTCATATTCCATGATAATGTTTTTGGGGAGATAATATTGCTCACCGTCAAAGTAAGAGAGATCCAGGAAGAAGATACCAGCAGGGTTTATTTAATTACCCTTATCAATGGGAATTCCTTTAATGGCAAAATTGTTTCGAAGGAAAAACAACAATTTGATCTGAAAACAAACCTGGGCACATTAACCCTTAAAGCTGATATGGTAAAAGATGCCGAGAGGCTGGATGCAAAAACGATAGTTTCAGAAGATTACTGGTTTCCCAATCCCAATGCAACCAGGTACTTTTTCGCCCCTTCAGCCATACCCATCAAAAAAGGGGAAGGGTATTACCAAAATGCTTATTTACTGGCAAACATGGCCAATTATGGCATTACAGGCAACTTTTCATTTGGCGGTGGGGTGATATTGCCCTTTGCAGCCTTTATCGCACCAAAAGTCGGTTTTGAAGTAACGAAGAATATCAACCCCTGTTTTCATATGGGTCCCGGTTCATGTGGAACCGCTTTACCATTGACGCGGCATTTCTTAATAACAAAGAAATTTTTGATAGTTTTATTATTGGCGTTCCCTATATTGATTTCATCGTGACTTTTTGAAAATACCAAAGAAAAATTATTTCCAGAAAGTTTTTTATGATGAATGACAATTCAGAATAAAAAAGCCAATTAGTTTTTCTTTTTGGCTTTTTTCTTTGTTATTTTTACAAGCAATATAAGAATAATAACTTTAAATACCAGTATGCTATGAAAAGAATTCATTTAATAACCGGAATAAAGCCATTGGCTTTGACCGTGTTGGTTATTTTGATTGCCGGCTGCACCAGCAAACCGAAAGCACCCGAAGCAACTGTTGATATGGATCAAAAGCGGGACAAATATGTTGAGGTCACCTTGAGATCAGATTTAATCAATGATTTATCAAGGAACCAAAGAGAAATGGTCAGCATCTTGTTTGATGTGGCGGAAATTATGAATGAGATATTCTGGCAACAAGCCTATGGTGATAAGAGTGAATTGCTGACCGGGGAAACCGATCCCAAACTTGCCGAATTCCTGCGAATCAACTATGGCCCGTGGGACAGGCTCGAGGGCAATGAACCTTTTGTGAAAGGTTATGGCCAAAAACCAGCTGGCGCGAACTTCTATCCGGAAGATATGACCAAAGAAGAATATAACAATTTTGATAATCCCACCAAAAACTGTTTATACACCCTTATACGAAGAGACAAATCCGGAGACTTAAAAAGCATTTCATATCATAAAGCATTTGAGGAAAAGACAAAAGAGGCAGCCGTTATGTTGAAAAAGGCTTCAGAACTTGCCGAAAATCAAGCTCTTAAGAGATATCTTGAGTTGCGATCAGAAGCCTTGTTAAGCGATGATTATTTTAAAAGTGACATGGCATGGATGGAAATGCGGAACAATAAGATCGACATGGTCGTGGGACCCATAGAGAACTATGAAGATGGGCTTTTTGGTTACAAGGCTGCCCATGAAGCGTTTGTTTTGCTAAAAGACCTGGAATGGAGCCAGCGGCTTGAGAGGTTTAATCCCTTGCTGCCGGAATTACAGAAGACCCTGCCGGTACCGGAGGAATATAAGCAGGAAGAACCAGGTTCAGACTCAGATTTGGGGGCATACGACGCCATCTATTATGCGGGGGACTGCAACGCAGGTAGTAAAACCATCGCCATCAACCTTCCAAACGATGAAAAAGTGCAACTGGAAAAAGGAACCAGAAAGCTACAACTAAAGAATGCCATGCAGGCCAAATTTGACAAAATATTGATTCCCATCAGCAATGTTCTGATTGATGAAGAGCAGCGGGCCTTTCTGAATTTCCGCTCCTTTTTTGAAAACACCATGTTTCATGAAGTGGCACACGGACTGGGCATTAAAAACACCATTAACGGAAATGGAACCGTGCGGGAAGCGCTGAAGGAACAATACAGTCCCATAGAAGAAGGCAAGGCCGATATACTCGGATTATTTCTGGTAACCCGGCTTGCAGAGATGGAAAAGCTCGATGACAATGAAATCATGGATAATTATGTGACCTTCATGGCCAGCATATTCCGGTCCATTCGTTTTGGCGCCTCCAGCGCCCACGGCAAAGCCAATATGATCCGGTTCAATTATTTCCAGGAAAAAGGGGCTTTTACCAGGGATGAAGCCACCGGAACATACCGGGTGAATTTCGAAGAGATGCAGCAAGCCATGAATGAATTGGGCGAAGAAATTCTGGTCATTCAGGGAGACGGGAATTATGAAGCCGCCAAGAAGCTGGTGAAAGAGCAGGGGATTATTAAATCCCAGTTGCAGGAAGATTTGGACAGGGTTTCGGAAGCCGGCATACCGGTTGATATTGTCTTTAACCAGGGCAAAAGCGTGGCTGGATTGGAATAATGTATTGATTCACGAATGGGTAATGAACTGCTTCACGAATGAATAAAGCATTGAACCTTTTTTGTTTATGCCAAAATCATTATATTTGTATTGGAAAACTATAATTGATGAAATCTATCTCAATCATATTATTGTTATCATTTGTTGCATTTTTGCCTGCATTTTCAGCGGCAGAAGAAATTCCATTTACGCTGGATGACCGCGACAGGCTTATTCGACTGGAAGAACAAATAAAACTGAACCGGGATAAAATTGGTTCGTTGAGAAATGAAATGAATGCAAGGCTTGACAGTCATGAAAAAACCATGGAAAACATGCAACGGCAGATAAATGATTTAAAAACCCTTTTTTACACCGGGTTTGGCATTTTAATTACCCTGGTGTTGTTTAATCTTGGATATACCATCTGGGATCGGCGAACTTCCTTGTATCCCTTAAAAGAAAATGACAGAAACCAGCAGGAAGAAATAAACCGTATCAAAACAGTGCTTAAAGAACTTGCGAAAGAGGATTCCAGGATTGATGATTTGCTGAAGAAAACAGCAATATTCTAAGGTTCAATGTTTTGTTACTTATTACCGTTTTTCAGGTTAAAACATCTAAATTTCTGGTTTCTATTTTCTTTATTACGCTACTCTGTTTAATACATAAGTTTTATATTTTGTGTTTCTTTACCTTACCCGATATCCGGTATAATTTCCCAAAAATTAATCCAGATTTAATATAAATTACTTGATTTTCAGAAATATTTGCAATATTTTAGTATCGCAGATACATTTTTTTAATATTAAAAACCCTGTATATGGAAATTCGTCCCATCAAAACGGAGGAGATTTCTTTAGTTGCAGCGATGTGGAAAACATTTGCTGAAGATCAATTTCAATACAGCAGTTTCTTTCAAAGAAGTCCGGACTGGCAACGTCACCTGGAACAAGCATTCCGGAATGGTTTACCTGATCCGGATTTTCTTTTGGCAGGCGCTTTTTGTGATTCACAATTAACCGGATATGTTTTTGCCCAGGTAATCGAATATCCTGCATTTTTAGAAGAAACCAGGCATTGCAATATCCGGCATTTATATGTTGAAGACGGCCACAGAAACAACAAATATGGCGAACAGCCTCTCAGCCGTGCAACCAACTGGTCGAAAAACAAGGGGGTAAACAGAATAGAAGTTCTGGTTGCCTCAGGTAATGAAAAAGCCTGCCGGTTTTATAACAGGCATGGATTTGAGGAGCATATAAAGCATTTGTTTATACAGGTTTAGAATGATTATATGATTTAAGAACCGTTCTTTTAAAAGAGGCCATTTAAGAACCGTTCATCTAAAAACCCCTGTTACCAATCGGAACCGGGTTTTTAATGATAAGTCATATAGACCAATAAAATCATTGAACGATATAAAATGGATAAAATGGTGACCAAACAATAACAGTTTTTAT
>CAYFUP010000086.1:0-5534 GCA_964346235.1 uncultured Bacteroidales bacterium
TATAGAAAATATTAATTAAAATGTAATGATTTATTATTTCGGTTTAAAACATCAGAATTATAATTGTTTGATATATATTTAGTTAAAAATAAAATGTTAATTTATTCTGCATTATGATTGATAAGTGTAAAAAAAAATTATTAATTTAGCTCAATCGGTAAAACATATATTATAAACCTTCTATTCTGATGCTAATGTTCAGATAATAAAAATAATATGTTCTGCATTAGAATGTTAATTTTTGACTTAATAATAACAAAGAATGAAAAAAAATAACCTCCAGTCCGTTCCTATATTCTTAGCTTTTTTATGTATGGGATTTGGTGATGTAGCTGGACCCCTTACCAGTCAGATTCAGAATGAATTTCAATTATCAAACTTTTTAGCTGGTTTAATCACTTTTGCAGGATTTATTTCTTTTGGCCTTTTATCAATACCCATGGGGCTTTTTCAGGACAGGAAAGGGAAAAAGTACATACTAATGCTTGGATTAATCGTGGCATTTGCAGGACTTATTTTACCGATTATTGGAAATTATTCATCTTTTATCTTGCTTTTAGTTGCGATCTTATTGCTGGGTGTCGGAGCTACGACTCTACAGGTTGCAGGGAATCCAATTATGCGTGATGTTTCCCCTGAAGGAAAATATTCCAGGAATTTGTCGTACGGACAGTTCATTAAAGCCATAGGTTCTTTATCAGGAGCATTAATTCCATTGGCTGCGGTGAATTATTTTGATTTGGACTGGAAAATTCTGTTTCCCATTTATTCTGTTATTATACTCATTACTGTTTTATTTACATGGTTTACGAAAATTAAGGAAAAAGAGCGTGAAACTGAACATCCGGCTTCTTTCTCATCTTGTTTCAGCCTTATGAAGAATAAATACATTGCATTAATGGTAATGGGTATATTTTTATATGTTGGTTCTGAAGTTACTATGAGTGCCCGTCTCCCTAGTTATTTAGTAGCTGAGTACGATATTGATGTGGAAAAATTTGCCCTGGGTGGCACATCATTATTTTTTATTGCTTTGATGTTAGGACGGTTTTTAGGTGGGGTCATACTGAACTGGATAAAGCCCAAGACTTTTTTAATCATCACAACATTTATTTCTTTGGCAGGCCTTTTGGCTTTGTTTATACCTTTCAGTAAAATATTTGCTTTTGCTTTTATCTTTATTATCGGTTTGGGATTTGCCAATATTTTTCCATTGATTTTTTCAATAACCATTGATAGTTTTCCGGAGAGAAGCAATGAAATATCCGGTTTAATGGTCACAGCAATCATAGGCGGAGCCATAATTCCATTGCTATTTGGCATGGTGGCTGACTTTTCAGGAAACCTTTTGATTGGATTTATTGTACCAATTATATGTATTATATATCTAATATCCTTGTCATTTCAAACCAAAAGATTATGATTCAAAATATTTGGGAAGATAATAGAATTATTTTAACACTGGACGCAGGAGGCACTAACTTTGTATTTTCAGCGATTCAGGCAGGTAAAGAAATTACTAAACCCATTGAGTTACCAACGTCTGCTGATAACCTCGATGCAATCATTGGAACGATTATAAATGGTTTTACGTCGTTAATTGATTTATTGGGGTCAAGAGCCTTATGCCATTAGTTTTGCTTTTCCTGGTCCTGCTGATTACCCCAAAGGGATTATTGGTGATTTGCCTAATTTGCCTGCTTTTAGAGGGGGGTGTTGCATTAAAACCGGTGCTCGAAAACAAATTTAATATCCCTGTTTTTTTAAATAACGATGGCAACCTATTTGCTTATGGAGAGGCCATTGCTGGATTTTTGCCATATGTTAACGATGCTTTAAAGAAGAGGAATAACATCAAAAAGTATCATAATCTGGTTGGCTTGACATGTGCGTTTGGTTGGTCAATAAATATTGATATTGATCATTTCCTCTGATTTTACTATTTGAACAACTTTTATCTCAATGGTTAAAGATAATTGTTGATGCGAGATATTTTTGAAAGTCTGTGATAGTTTTGGATGATTTGGGATTCATACCTTTCACTGATATTTGATTTAATAAACTTATGTGAGCCTTTTTAAGGTTTTTATAAAATGTTTTAATATTTTAATTTAAAATGATGTTGCCGTGAAGAAAGTCACCATGCAAGACATAGCGGATATGGCCGGGGTATCCAAGACCACTGTTTCAATAGTCCTCAATGATAAAAGCGAGGAGAGAAAGATCAGCAAAGAAACAAGTCATAAAATATGGGAAATAGTCAATAAGTTAGATTTTAAACCCAGTTTCGTAGCCCGAAGCCTTAAAAGCAAAAAAACACATACCATAGGATTCCTTGTAGCAGATATCTTTATTCTTTTTTATGCCAAAATTGGTAGAATTGTTGAAGATTTGGCATGGAAGCAGGGATATCAGGTGTTATTCGGAAGTACTGATGAGTCGGAGGAAAAAGAAAAAATACTCATTCAGGATTTAGTGAATCGTTAGACTGATGGATTGATAATTGCTTCAACAAATCCGGAAAATGATATGATAAAGAATCTGGTAGAAAGTGATTTTCCGGTTGTGTTAATAGACCGTGATACTGACAGTTTAAATGTAAACTGCATCATGGTTAACAATAAGTTGATGATGCAAAAAGCGGTGGAAAGGTTAATAAGATTAGGAAAACAAAGAATTGGTTTATTGTCCATAACTCCTCATATTTATACATTAAAGCTTCGAATTGACGGTTACAGGGAAGCACTTAAAAAGCATAAAATAAAAATCAACGATAAGATTATACTTTATGTCGATTATAAAAATATAATCTGCTCCCCGGAGGTTTTCAAAGATTATTATCTTCTTCCCGGCTGGACATTCTATGCTCCATACAGCTTTCAAACCAACCCCGAGTATATTCAAAGAATATTATCTTCTTCCCGTGGCACCGGCTCCTTATTGATCAGCAATTGCTTCCTGCGCTTAAGCTGGGAAAGAAACAAACCTGAAATAACCACCAAAATTCCGGTTACCTTAAGTATGGTGAGGGCTTCACCAAGGATAAAAAAGGCAAACACCGCCGTTAAAACGGGTATCAGATTGACAAAAATATTGGCCCGTGAAATACCAATTTTCTTCACCCCATAGGTAAAAAAGATAAAAGCAAAAGAAGAGGCAAACACAGAAAGTTCAATAATGGGCTTTAAATTGGTCGTGTTTAATTCCACTTGCCTGAAATGATTAAACTCCAGAATAAAGAACAGGGGAGCAAAAAAGAAAATGCCGATAAAATTCTGATAAGCCACAATGCTGAAGGAATTATAAGAATAGGTTAATTTTTTCACCATCACCCCATATCCCAGGGTTGAAAATACTGCCAGCATCATCAGGGAGATTCCTTCCCATGAGGCATCCACCGGCCGGGTGAATCCCCTGTGAAATACAACCAAAACCACACCAAAAATGGATATGACAATGCCAATAAAATTTGTGAGGGTAAGTCGTTCGTTAAAATAATACCGGGCCACCAGGGGGGTAAAAAGCGGTATGGTAGATACAATCACAGCCGCCAGTGTGGACGAAATAAAAGTCATCCCGTAACTTTCTCCTACAAAATATAGAAATGGTTCAAAAAAACTTAATAAAATAAACAGCTTAATATCTTTTATTTTTATAACTTGTAGTTTTTTAATGACGTATGTTAAGATGAATAAAAACGGCGCAGAAATAATTAAGCGAAGGAATATGATGGTAATCGGACCAAAATGTTGTAAAGCCAGTTTATACCAGACAAATGATAAGCTCCAGAATGTGACGGCCAGTAAAATACTGATAAAAACGCTCAGTTTATTGATGCTCATGGGATAATAAGTATTTGATAGTGAAAGTAAATCAGAATGGTAAAGTATTGATAAGAATTAATCATCGGCTGAAAATGTAAACAAAATGGTATAAAAAAATTTCATGTAAAAGTAGAAAAACAGGATGGATTTATCTTTAAGCCCATTTTATTTCTTTATTAGGAAAAAATTTATTTCCTTTGTAACCATTTTTTAAAAATGGACGTACTTAGAGTTTTAAGCTTTATACAATCGATGATTCTTGCCTTTCACGGATAATTATTGTACATTTTTTATTAACAATTATAAAAATTATTTAGGTTAATTGTAATAACAGAGACATATTTTGCGTTACACATAGGTGTTTAATGATATAAGATTTAATTTAAGTAAAAGTTGGAAGAAATTGGTATTCTATTTGTTATATTTAAAGAGCTTTCAAACAAATCATCGTAAAAATTGTTTTTAAATATTAAATAAGTAGTGGCTCTTAAGAAAACTTCAATAACTGTGTTATGCTCACCTTAAGCATCAGTCTTTACGACCAGTAAACTCCTGATAATTAAGGCTCGCATGCCTTGTTCTTGAAGCCTTCTTAGAACCACTTAAGAATAATTAGTTAGTTTTTTATAGACATGACATAAAACTAGGAGAGCAAAATGAGGCAATTAAAAATCACACAATCCATTACGAACAGAGAGAGTGCTTCCATTGAAAAGTATTTACAGGACATTGCAAAGCATGAGTTACTTACTCCGGATGAAGAGGTTGAGTTGGCCAGGAGAATTAAAAAAGGTGATAAGACAGCCCTTGAGAAATTGACCAAGGCCAACCTGAGGTTTGTTGTATCTGTAGCAAAACAATATCAAAACCAGGGGCTAAGTCTTCCTGACTTAATTAACGAAGGGAATCTCGGATTGATAAAAGCTGCTGAAAAATTTGATGAAACGAGGGGATTTAAGTTCATATCCTATGCAGTTTGGTGGATCAGGCAATCCATTATGCAGGCCATTGCTGACCAGTCCAGATTGGTGAGATTACCCCTTAACAAGGTAGGTTCACTTAATAAAATATATAAAGCATATTCTAAACTGGAGCAGGAAAATGAGCGCGCCCCATCTTCGGATGAGCTGGCCGACAAGGTGGAGCTGACTGAAGATAAAGTTACCCGGGTGATGCAGCTTTCGGGCCGTCCTCTCTCCGTTGATGCACCTTTTGTTGACGGAGAAGATCACAGTTTGCTGGATGTGCTTGAAAACCAGGAATCTCCTAATGCTGATTCAGGTTTGCTCAAAGAATCCCTTAAAAAAGAGGTGAAAAGGACATTGTCTGTTCTGCCTGAAAAGGAAAGAATGGTCATAGAGGCCTATTACGGAATCGGACAGGACCAAAAATCTCTGGAAGAAATCGGTGAAAAGATGGGATTGAACCGGGAAAGAATCCGGCAAATCAAGGAGCAGGGAATCAAACACCTGCGAAACAGTTCCAAGAACAAGCTCTTAAAAGCTTATCTTGGATAATTCATAAACTGATAGATTATAACTTTCTCATAAACAGTAAAAAAGGTTGGTTAATTTGGCCAACCTTTTTTTACGCACAGCAATCAGCAGTCAGTAAACAGTGGCCGGTGATCAGTAATCAGCATCCAGTAATCAGTAGCCAGCAACCAGCAGTCAGTAGCTAGTTAACAGCGGCCAGCGATTAGCAACCAGC
>CAYFUP010000086.1:5634-13322 GCA_964346235.1 uncultured Bacteroidales bacterium
CCAGCCCAGTGTGTAATGCGAAATCCCACTTTTTAATATGTTTATTTTAAAACAAATTGACCTCTCATGTGTCAAAATGAAGACTTAATTTCCTACAGATCTCTGCCAACTGCTTACCGCCCCCTGTCCCCTGCTCCCTGCCCACTGCTCACTGCTCCCTGCTCACTGCCCCAAATATCAAAATATCATCCAGCTGCTCATTTTGATCTCCTTTCCATTCATGAAAAGTACTGGTAAGTATGTTTTTGATTTCTTCCATATTCTTACCATGATGGTTCATCAACAGGTTTTTAAACCGCAATTCAAGAAATTTCTTGTCTTCTGATCCACCTATTTGATCAACAAAGCCATCCGAAAATAAAAATATTTTATCTCCCGGTTCAAGCTGGACGGTATATAAACTGTATGGCATTTCCTTCAAATAGATACCTACCGGCATGCGATCGCCCCTGATGTTCATTAGGTAATATCCGTCACCTATCGGATAGAACATCAACTGTTTGGACTCAGTCTGCACCGGTGGATGCTTTTGAATAAGGTATAGCGGTCTTCTGGCCCCTGAAAACTGTAATCTCTTGGAATCCATATCCATCACGCATAAAGCCATATCCATGCCATCATGGGCTTCAAATTCGTCCATGGACTGATGCAAAGCTTGCTTGACCTCTTCGCGCAAGCGATGGAGAATGATATTCGGTTGTAGTTTTTCAATACCGGAATCCTGATATAACTCACCGGTGATTTCATTTAAGAAATTGGCCCCCATCAGGCTCATGAAAGCGCCGGGTACTCCATGTCCGGTACAGTCTGCCACAGCAATTATTACTTTGTTTTCATATTTTCTGATCCAGAAAAAATCTCCGCTAATAATATGTTTGGGAATATTCAACAGCATTTGATCTTTAAAATATAAGGAAGCGTTTGATTCATCCGGCAACAGCGCTTTCTGTATTTTGCCGGCGTAGCTGATTCCGGTGGTGATGTCCTTATTGTGTTCTTCAATGATTTCATTTTTGATGGAAAGTTCCATTGTCCGGGCTTCCACAATGTTTTCCAGGTTTTCATTAATAACATTCAAATCGCTTGCAAGGTGCTCTGAGCGCAAGAATTCCTTTGAAAAGGAAGCGGATATAATATAAGCTTTAAAAAGGATGAATATAAAAAGTCCCATATAAGCAAGATTCCCTGAAAATATAATGCTGTTTTGATATAGCATGTCATTGATGATGGTAATGAAAAATATGATCCATCCCACCAACATGATTGCTGAATATTCCTGCTTTCGGATAATAGCCAGGATAAGGGAAAAGGTGGCATACAGCCCCAAAAATGCGCTTAAGATCTGATAAGGCAACATGCTGAATGAAAACCAAATCACAGGTGATAGCAGGGTGAAAAGGGACAAAACTGCACCTATCACAGCAAAAGGAAAAGCGACTTCCTTCAAAAATTCCCGGGGATATTCGGCATGCAGGAATAATCCAAATAAAGGAGCGGCCAGGTAAAATGAGATATATTCGATCTTTACTTTAACAGGCCAGAAATCTTCAGCAATGAGATTAATAGAGTGTTCACCGGTCACCGTTATTCGCAAGGACACAGCGAGACAAAACAAACCGAAGTACAAAGCATCATATTGCTTCGTTCGTTGGAAAAACAACACGATATGATAGATGCCCATGATAATTAGAGCACCGAATACCAATAACTCGTAAGCCAGGCTCATGTTTCTCTTTTTACTTAACTGACGATCACTTCCGAGTAAAATGGGTTCCCATAAACCTCCTTTTTTGTGGTGAAAGTTTGAAACGTGGGCAATGATATTCAGTGTATCCGAATCAACATTAAAATCAGCCACATGTGGATCATAATTTGGTTTGGAAGCATTTTTATTTGTCCCCGCATTCCCGGATTGTATAATTTTTTCCCCATTGATAAAAACTTCCATGCTGGTAGCAGCATTTAAAATTTTAATGGCGAGCTCATTCGGTCTCGATTCCGGAAGCAGAACCTGCAAACGATAGGTAGCATGGCCTGTGTATGGCGCATTTTGAGGGGCTTTTTCATTCCATAGTCCCGGCACATCAATCAATTCTATGTTCTCAGTGGTTATATTGTTTTTTATGTCTGTTTCATTCAAAAGCTGATCCCAGTATAATTCCCATTCTCCGTCAAGTTTTGTAAAATCATTCAAATCTTCCCCTCGCAAATCCAGTAAACCTTTTTCGGCCAGTGGAAATTTTTTATTTTCATTACAGCCACTTAAAAGTATAAAGAGGAAAAAGAAGGTCAATGTTTTGATGATTATGTGTTTATGAATATTGATGTTCATTGTATTTAATAAGTTATACAATTGTTGCAGGTTTTATTGGAATTCATCATTTAAACTTGAAAATCATTCCTTTTTCAATGCCCTGGTCATTTCTCTTTTGCCAGGCGGACCGGAAAGGGTTTCGGTAAAAAATCCTACATCCCTTAACCTTCGCTTCATTTCGCCTTTTGCAGAATACGTGGTGAATATTCCATTTGGATTCATATGCTGATAAATTTTAGCTAAAACCTGATTAGTCCACATTTCGGGCTGTTTGTCCGGACCGAATGCATCAAAATAAACCACATCATAAGTATCCCATAGTTCATAGGAAAGCAGATCATGGTTGATTTTTTTCAGGATAAAATGATTATCAATCGTAACTGTTTTGTCCCAAGTAGCGTTGTGTATTCTTTCAAAAATTTCATGAGAGCCGGCAATGAGATCCGGATAATTAAGTTGCTGAATAATGGCATCCGGCAGCGGGGAATTATCTATTGAATGGTATTCGGTTTTCATCTTATTTCGTTTCGCAGCCTGACATGTCAGTAAGGCATTTAATCCGGTACCAAATCCGATTTCGAGCAGTTTAATACCCGTTAACGAAGCATGCAGGAAACCCGTATTAATAAATACATGCATGGATTCAGCGATGGACCCGTTCATGGAGTGATAATGTTCATCAAGATTCGGAGAAAACAGGGTATGTGACCCATCCCTGGTTTTCATCAATTGTATTTTTCTTTTCATCAATATCATCCGGTTTTCATACTTTTGTAAAACTTGTTACTTTTGATATTGTTCTTTACTACATATGCCATTTAGTGTTACTTTGTCAAATGTATAACAAATAAAGGGTAAATGAGTGGTTTACTTTTCAAATTCATAAATTAACGGGAGTTAGCGCCGCATGGAAGCACATTTTATAGAAGATATCGTTATTATTTTTATTCTTGCCATCGGGGTAATATTTCTTTTTCAGAAGATTAATGTTCCCTCTATTGTAGGGTTTTTGCTGACCGGGGTGCTTGCCGGGCCGCATGGATTTGGTTTAATACAAAGTACGGAAGAGATAGAGTTTTTAGCCGAGATAGGATTAATCTTGCTCTTATTTGCCATTGGCATTGAGTTCTCCTTAAAAAGCCTGATGAACATCAGACGCATTGTCTTTCTGGGGGGAGGGTTACAGGTGCTCATCACCATTTTGCTGACTTTTATTTTGGTGCGATTCCTGGGCCGTTCATTGCAGGAATCATTCTTCATGGGATTTATGGTGGCATTAAGCAGCACGGCACTTGTGCTGCGTGCCCTGCAGGAAAGTGCAGCCATATCCACGGACTATGGAAAAGCCACGGTGGGCATTTTGATATTCCAGGATTTAATCATTGTGCCGATGATGCTGCTAACCCCAATCATTGCCGGCAAATCTGGAAACATCATTGATTCAATGGGGCTCTTTGGAATCAAGCTTGCAGGCATTGCCGGCATTACTTTTATCGGTGCAAAGTATGTTGTTCCCAGAATGCTTCATCAGATAGCAAAAACCAAGAACAGGGAATTGTTTTTGATCAGCATCATAGCCATCGGCTTTGCAGTGGCATGGTTTACCTCAGCCATTGGGCTATCACTTGCATTGGGTGCATTTATTGCCGGCCTTACCATATCGGAGTCAGAATACAGTCACCATGCCTTTGGCAATATCGTTCCATTCCGGGATGTTTTCGCCAGTTTCTTTTTTGTATCCATTGGCATGTTGCTTGATTTAAGCTTTTTCGGACAAAATGTCTTCCTGGTGTTGGCCATTGCTTTCGGTGTCATTTCAGTGAAGACCATCATTGCAGGTTTTGTGGCATTTTTGCTGGGATATCCGTTTAGGACCACAGTTATTGTGGGATTGGCCATAAGTCAGGTTGGTGAATTTTCTTTCATACTTTCCCAATTGGGACTGGAAAATGGGATCCTGCAACCTGATTATTATCAATTGCTCATTGCCGTTGCGGTCATTACCATGGCACTGGCTCCATTCATCATTCTTTTGGCACCTTATCTCAGTGACCAGATTCTAAAGTTGCCTTTGCCGGATAAGCTGGTGAAGGGGCTCAGACCGGTAAAAAATGAAGAGGTAGGGGAACTGTCCGGGCACCTGGTGATCATCGGCATGGGACTGAACGGAAGGAATGTGGCCAGGGCGGCGAAGGTTGTCAATATTCCTTATGTTATCGTTGACTTTGACCCGGATATAGTCAAACAAGAGCGGGAAAGAGGAGAGCCGGTATATTTCGGGGATGCCACCCAGGAATCCATGCTTCGCTTAGTGAAAGTTCAGAATGCAGAGGTGTTGGTGGTGGCCATTTCCGATCCGACAGCCACCTTCAGGATAACTTCTTTGTTATATAACATGAATCCAAAAGCACATGTGATCATTCGCACCCGCTACCTGTCGGATGTTGAAAGCCTTTACAATGAAGGCGCCAATGAAGTCATTCCGGAAGAATTCGAGACTTCTGTGGAAATCTTTTCCAGGGTATTAAACAAATATCTCATTCCCAGGGATGATATTGAAAAGCTGGTGGCTGAGATAAGGTCAGACAACTATGGCATGCTGCGGAAATTTGAGCCGGATGTACCCAAAATCTATGATTTGAAGGAACGAATTCCGGATATTGAAATCAATGCCTTAAAGGTTGAAAAAGGATGCAGCGTGGAAGGAAAAACCATTGAGGAGCTTAACCTGCGCCGGACTTTTGGCGTGAACATCCTGGCCATTTCCCGTGAAGGAAACACTTTTGCCAATCCCATGAAGGAAGAAATCATTTATCCTGGCGATATCCTGTATGTGTTGGGTACCCAGACTTCTGTGGCATGCATTACCAGCCTTTTCAGAGAACCGGAGGAGCCTTCATGCGTGGATGATTATAAGTCGGACACCTTAGGGTAGAAGCCTAAATAGTGACACTAAGAAAACTAACCAATTCTTCTATAGTGGTTCTAAGAAGGCGTCAAGAACAATGCATGCAAGCCTTAATTATCAGGAGTTTACTGGTCCTAAATGACTGGTGCTTCAGGTGAGCATAACGCAGCCATTGACGTTTTCTTAGAGCCACTAAATAGATAATTATTCTTGATAGGCTGAGATCCATTCATTATATAGGCTATCCAGTCCGGCTACTTTTCCGGGATATTTATCAGCCAGATCATTGGTCTCTGTCGGATCAGCATAGATATGATACAATTCCCATTCTTTATCCACCCCGTGTTTTACGATTTTATAGTCATTATACCGCATGGCTCGTCCATTTCTCCATTCAAAATATAATGGATTGGTTCTTTCCACTTTTTTTCCTTTAAGTTCGGGTAAGAAACTTATTCCTTTTAAGGGAGTAATTTTTTCTCCATTGAACTCCTTCGGGTATTTTGCATCGGCAATGTCAATAAAGGTGGCCATAAAATCAATGAAATGCCCTTCAAAGTCAGAGAAAGAATTCTTTTCAACCTGACCCGGCCAGTGAACAATCAAGGGGGCGTTGATGCCTCCTTCATAATTATAGTTTTTGTAGTACCGGAAAGGGGTATTGCAAGCATTGGCCCAGTTTTCCCCCAATGATACCCATCTGTCCATTGAACCAACCGGTGCGTCATCATTGTCATCATTCAATGCTACCGTTTCAGCAGAAGCCCCATTATCTGATGTAAACAGTATGATGGTGTTTTGTATCGTGGATAATTCCCTGAGCTTGTTAAGTAACCGGCCGATGTTCTGATCCATCCTGTCTATCATGGCTGCATAGACTTCCATTTTGTCTGTTTCAAATTCTTTTTCACTTTCTGATAAACCATTCCATGGATTATAGGTAGGTTCAGATAGTTTGTACGTACTATCTATTAATCCCATTTGAAGCTGTTTTTTATATCTTTTTTTTCTGATGGCTTCATAGCCTTTATCAAATTTTCCATCATATTTTTGAATGTCTTCCGGCCAGGCCATCAGTGGATCGTGGGGAGCGGTATAGGCCAAATACAGAAAAAATGGTTGTTTACTGGTATGCGCTTCATGGATATAGTCAAGGGCGCAATGGGTAAAGTAATCCGTAGTATAGAAGTCTTTTGCGTCAGGGGTATAAGGAGCATACAAGATGCTGTCAATACACCATTCGCGGGGATAGGCAAAACCTTTATTAGCCGGATCAGGTTCACCGGGCCGCTGGTCGCCCGGATTAAAATAATTGCAGGCCCCGTCCTTCAGACCATAAAAATGGTCGAATCCTCGGTTATAAGGATTGTCCTTTCCATGATGTTTTCCGGCAAAATAAGTACGGTATCCTGACTCACGAAGTACCTCTCCTATGGTGACGGCATTTTTTATCGGATTATCATGCGTATCTCCATAACCGCAATCCTGTGCATAAACTCCGGTAAGTAAACAGGCCCTGGAAGGAAAACATTTCGAAGTATTGTGAAATCGCGTAAAACGCATACCGTTTTCCGCAAGTTTATCCAGGTTGGGGGTGTTGATATCACTCCCATAGCAACCTAAATCAGACCAACCAAGATCATCGGCGCAAATCAAAATGATATTCGGATACTGCTTTTTTTGTTCTTTGTCGCTTGAACAGGAGAATAAAAAGAAAGAAATCAGGCAAATAGCAGAGGTGGTTTTCAATAAATTCATAAAACATCTTTTTTTATGACCTAAAAATAAGACAGAAAAGTCATTTTTCAAATAATAAATAATCACCTTCGAATAATCATTTCTAATCCTTGTTCAATAAAACGAGCTTTTATCTCCGGATACCTTCCTTTAGATTTACCATGTGAGATTATCATTTTTTTAGAACCACTACATCTTATTAAGTTAGTTTTTTTAGAGCAAATAGAGCCATTGAAGATTTCAGAACAAAATATCATGTACCTCGATACAGGCAACAAAATTATTCGTTTTAACGTCTCGGAAATCATTTATTTCTATCGAAAAGCAGGAATTGTTTATGCCTTATTTTCCAATCAGCAAAGCCTAAGAATATTTAATACTATCCAGGAAATCAGTGAAAAAATAAGCACCGGGAAATTTTTTCCGGTCAGTGAGGACTTGCTGGTTAATTTGCATTTTATGGTTAAATATATCCCTGAAGATCATGAACTCATTCTTTCTAATGGAAAAATGTGCAAGATATGCCCGGAAAATGAAAACCTATTATTGGCCATTTTAGATAACTGGAAATAAGAAGTATAACATAAATTTTATAAAAGATGAACCGCAAAAAAATCCTTTTAAACAGCCTGATTTGCTTGTTAATAGTGCAAATAGGAATTGCTCAAAGTTCTTCAGAATACCTGATGACATCGCAGACCATTACCACAGATAATGGAAAATTCTATG
>CAYFUP010000087.1:0-13186 GCA_964346235.1 uncultured Bacteroidales bacterium
GATAAAAGCAATCAAAAAAGCAAAACAGAAGAGGAAGAAAACAATAAAAAGGAAAAAGTCCGTTCCGAAGGTTTTAAAATTGAATGGGAGACCCATTAAGTTTGTTTTCTTTGTTTATATTTGTGGATTTTTAAAGAAGATGTTCTTAATGAAGCGATTAGCGCTTAGTTTCAAATAATTTTAATCATCAGTTGAATGAAGAAAGGGATCAGCATCTATTCAAAGCGGCAAAAATGGAAATTATCTCTTTTTATTGCAGCCATCATCATCGGACTGGCTTCGCTTTTTTATACCAATAAGCTTGTTAAAGAACTGGCCACAGAGGAACGTAATAAAGTGGAACTGTGGGCTGAAGCCACCAACATGCTTATTAAATCGGATGTGGATGATAACCAGGACATGACTTTTTATTTAAAGGTAATAACCAATAACAATACCGTGCCGGTCATTTTGGCCAATGAGGACAATGAAATCATCACCACCAGGAATCTTGATCCCGATAAAAGTGAAAACCCGGAATACCTGCAAAGGCAAATCAAAAGGATGCAGGAAGAAAATGACCCCATAGAGATAGACCTGGGTAATAATAAAACACAAAAAATTTATTACAGTGACTCCATATTGCTTACCCAGCTTTCGTATTATCCTTTCATTCAAATCGGTGTTATCTTCCTGTTTATCTTTGTCTCCTACCTCGCCCTGAATTCATCCATGAAAGCAGAGCAAAACCAGGTATGGGTCGGCATGGCCAAAGAAACGGCGCATCAGCTTGGAACTCCCATCACCTCATTAATAGCCTGGATGGAGCTGCTGGATGAAAACCTGGAGGACAAAAAGTTGCTGAATGAAGTAAAAAGTGATGTCAACAGACTGGAAAAAATAACGGAACGGTTTTCAAAAATCGGGGCTTCGCCGGAGTTAAAGCCCACGAATATTTCCAAGGTACTTCTGAATTCCATTAACTATATCAAATCAAGAACTTCAGAAAAAATCGCTTTTTCCACCAATTTTAGTGAAAATGACGATGTGATAGCCCCGGTAAATTCCTCCCTTTTTGAATGGGTCATAGAAAACATTTGTAAAAATGCGGTGGATGCCATGAAAGGAGCAGGTGAAATAAATGTTGAAATCGCCGATTACATCCAGGTGGTATTCATTGATATTACGGATAGTGGCAAAGGCATTTCCAAAAATAAGTTTAAAACCATTTTCAGACCCGGCTATACCACGAAACAAAGGGGATGGGGACTGGGTTTATCGCTCACCAAACGAATCATTGAAGAATACCATTCCGGTAAAATATTTGTACGCAATTCTGAAATTAACAATGGTACCACCATAAGAATCGTACTGAAAAAATAATGGTTGTTTTCTTATGACAGTTAATTTGCACTCAATCCTTTAAGGAAATTACTTTTTAAATAAAATATAAATTTATACTTTTGCACGGACAAAACCGGAGGGGGTTATGATGAATGCACTGAAAGACTATAGCATTAATTTTAAAGGACTTAAGAATGGAATTCACCATTACGATTTTACGGTGAACCGGGATTTTTTTAAACATTTTGTTCATTCGGAAATCACAGAAGGCCATTTTTCCATCCACATCGAATTAACCAAGAAGACCCGGTTTATGGTATTGCATTTCACCATAGAAGGCAATGCCACCCTGCAGTGTGATAAATGCCTGGATTATTTTGAATTGCCATTGTCTTATGAAAATGATTTATATATCAAATTTTATAATGAGATCGAAGAGGAAGATGATACTGATATCATATACCTGCCGCCTAATGAAGATAGCATTGAACTGGCGCAGTATATTTATGAATCCATCATATTAAGCATCCCCTATAAAAGGGTACATCCATTGGACGAATCGGGGAATGCCACCTGCGATGCATCGATGATTCAAAAACTGAATGAACATGAACAGCACAATACAAATCATGAACAAATAGACCCGAGATGGTCAAAGCTAAAACATCTATTAGAAAACAATAATTAATCCAACATGGCACATCCAAAAAGAAAAACATCCAAACAAAGAAGAAACAAAAGAAGAACCCATTATAAAGCCGAAGCACCCACAGTTGTAGCCTGCAATAACTGCGGCGCTGCGGTGAAGTACCACAGAGTATGCCCGGAATGTGGCTATTACAGGGGGAAGCTGGCAGTAGAAAAAGAAGTAACTGTTTAAATCGTTATTTGTCTTTTGTCTGCGCATCATGGCATCATGAAAATAGGAATTGACATCATGGGAGGGGATTATGCCCCGGAAGTTACCATGTCAGGAGTCGATTTGGCTAAACAATCCATTGGCGATGACTTCGGACTGGTGCTTTACGGTGATGGCAATACCATTGAACAACATCTTAAAAAACGGGGTATTTCTAATGATCATTATGAAATCATTCATTGCGCGGATCAGATTGGCATGAATGAGCACCCTTCCAAGTCCTTTTCCAGTAAACCCGAATCAAGCATTGTGAAAGGGTTTAACGACCTCAAGAAAAAAAAAATTGAAGGATTTGCAAGCGCCGGAAACACGGGTGCCATGCTTGTTGCTGCCATGCATACCGTCAAATCCATCCCCGGAATCATTCGCCCCTGCATCGCAGCGGCATTGCCCAAAGCCAGCGGCAAACATTCCATTATTCTGGATGTAGGCATCAATCCGGATGCCAGACCGGATGTGCTTTATCAGTATGGTATCCTGGGAAGTGTTTATGCCAAAAACATTTATAATATCGACACACCGAGGGTCGGGTTGCTAAACATCGGCTCTGAAGCTGAAAAAGGCAATTTACTGACAAAAAACGCCTATGACTTAATGAGATTCAGTCATGAATTCAAATTCATAGGAAATGTTGAGGGCAATCAGATTTTTTCCCGGGATGATACCGATGTGATTGTCTGCGACGGCTTTGTCGGTAATGTGGTCCTCAAAGAAGCCGAAGCATTCTATGAAGTGTTCAAAAAAAGGGGCATCAAAGATGATTTCCTGGAAAAATTCAATTTCGAAAAAATCGGGGGAACACCTATCCTGGGTATCAACTCCAACGTCGTTATCGGACATGGCATCTCCAACGAAACGGCCATTAAGAACATGATATTGCATGCTGTTAAAACCGTAAAAGAAAATCTTTCAGACAAAATAAAAGCACAATTTAACTAATGAGTAAAATACATGCAACCATTACCGGTGTAGAGGGTTACCTGCCCGATTACGTACTGAGCAATGAAGAATTAAGCCAAATGGTGGATACCTCGGATGAATGGATCATGACAAGGATTGGGATCAAGGAAAGACGAATTTTAAAAGGGGATGGAAAAGCCACCTCTGACCTGGGCGCTGAAGCGGTGAAAAAATTGCTTCAGAAAAAGGACATTCACCCGGATGAAATTGATCTCGTCATATGCGCCACCATTACCGGCGATATGCCGTTCCCTGCTACCGCAAACATCATCAGCGATAAGGCAGGCATCAAAAATGCATTCAGTTATGATATTGCTGCTGCCTGCTCCGGTTACCTTTATGCCCTGATCACGGCATCGAAATTTATTGAATCCGGTGACTACCAAAAAGTCATTGTGGTGGGGGCCGATAAGATGTCCGCCATTGCGGACTACAGCGACCGGTCAACCTGTCCCCTTTTCGGTGATGCCGGCACGGCAACTCTGCTAGAACCCACCGATGAAGACATTGGTATCAGGGATCATATTCTTGGTACGGACGGAAGCGGAAGAAAACACCTGCACATGAAAGCCGGAGGGTCACTCAAGCCAGCCTCCTGTGAAACCGTTGAAAACCATGAGCATTATGTGTACCAGGAAGGCCAGACCGTTTTTAAATTTGCCGTGTCCAAGATGGCTGATGTGTCCGTCGAAATCATGGAAAAAAACAATATTGCCCCGGAGGAATTAACCTGGCTCGTCCCGCATCAGGCAAATATGAGGATCATAGAAGCCACAGCCAAACGCATGGGCATAAAAAAAGAGCAGGTGATGATCAACATTCATAAATACGGAAATACCACAGCCGCCACCATCCCATTATGCCTGTGGGAATGGGAAAACCAGCTCAAAAAAAATGATAATATTATACTGGCGGCATTTGGGGGTGGATTTACCTGGGGATCAGTTTATATAAAATGGGGATATGAAATATAATTTCTTATATCTTTTCAATAAAAATTTCATAAATTTACAAAACATCAATCAATTAATTTATGGCCAAATATACGAACGATACTGAACCCAAAGCGGTTAACTTAATTGCTGCGGGTACAACTATCACGGGTGATTTAAACTCAAACAGTGATATCAGAATTGATGGATCACTGAATGGCAACTTAAATACACAGGGAAAAGTGGTGATTGGCGAAAGCGGAAGCATAGAAGGCGAAATACATTGTAAAAACTGCGACATTTCCGGAAAAGTCAAAGGAAAAATCCAGGTCAAGGAACTGCTGTCACTCAAATCCACCTCCAATATCAATGGAGATATACATATCAATAAACTGGAAATTGAACCCGGTTCGATGTTTACAGGAAATTGTAATATGACAGGACAAGATGAAACAAAACAACAAAAACCCGGAAAAGAGGAAAAAGCAATTAAATAATTATGCCAGGTATTCCGGAATGGCTTTTCAAATGCTCGGTATAATTCTGCTCGGGGTGTTCGGCGGAATAAAGCTAGATGAGCTGGTGAACTGGACCTTTCCCGTATTCACGGTGGTGTTGACCGTTGCAGGAGTGGTCGGTTCCATATACCTAACCATTAAAGAGTTCCTCTGAATTATTTATGGCATGGATAGTCAGCTGAAAAAAATTTTTATTAATACTGCAGTTACAGGCCTGATTCTCCTGATTGGTGGTTTTTTTTTATACCGGTTCATTATTCCGGGATATTTTCATCCACTGGCTGTCATCAATTTGTTTTTCATATTTATCGTGTCCATCGCCTTTAAGTTGCAGTTGATTCGTGTAGCCAAAAAAAACATGAACAAATTTGCAGGCATGTTCTTAGTATTTCTTGGCATTAAATTTTTGTTGTACCTGATATATGTCCTCATTATCGTCATCTTAACAGAAGAGAAAACAATCCCCATTGTAAGCAGCTTCCTGGTTATTTATTTTATTTTTTTGGTGGAAGAAACCTTGTCATCCATTTCATTTCTTAAAAAGAACAATGACAAAAAATAATGGTTATAACTTTATAACCCATTATATAAGAATCAAAACCTTTTATCGTTAATAATCAAACAAGATGCGATATATTTAAACAAACAGAAATTAATTCGAAAAAAAACCTTGTTCATAAAAAACAAATGCCAATGAATTTTAAAAGGATAAAGAAATGGCCGGTGCTGATAACCCTGATAATAGCAGGAGCTGGCATTGCAATGGTAAGCTTTAATGATGCTGATGATTTTAAAATTGTTAAAAACCTTGATATTTTTTATACCCTCTTTCGGGAAGTTAACCTTTATTATGTAGATGAAGTGGATCCCGAAAAGCTGGTTGATGAAAGCATTGACGGAATGCTTGAATCACTGGATCCTTATACCAAGTTTATTTCAGCAGAAGAGATGAAGGATTTTGAATTTCAAACCACTGGTGAATATGGTGGAATCGGAGCCCTGATAAGGAAGAAGGAAGGCAAGGTTATCATTTCCGAACCCTACAGAGGTTTTCCGGCCGATAAAGCCGGACTGAAAGCCGGAGATGTCATCCTTGAAATTGAAGGTAAAAAAATTACGGATGAAAACCTGAGGGAAGTCAGCGACCTGCTGAAAGGGGTGCCCAATACTGATTTTATTATCACCATTAAAAGACCGGGAATTGATAAACCAATGGATAAAACCATCACCAGGGAAAAAATAACCATCAGCAATGTTCCGCATCATGAAATGCTGGAAGATGGCATCGGCTACATCAGGTTGTCCGGATTTACCCAGGATGCCGGTAAAGAAGCTGAAAAAGCATTGAAATCCCTTAAAAAGGAACATGATTTAACTTCCCTGATTCTTGATTTAAGAGATAATCCGGGTGGTTTGCTCATGGAAGCCGTCAATGTCTCCAACCTGTTCGTCCCGAAAAATCAGGAAATAGTCAGCACAAAAGGCAAAGTAAAAAGGTGGAACAATGCCTATTCAACGGAAAATAACCCGGTGGACACGACATTGCCCCTCGTAGTGCTTGTAAACAGCAGCTCAGCCTCTGCTTCGGAAATCGTTTCCGGATCTTTACAGGATCTGGATCGCGCGGTGGTATTGGGTGAACGCACCTTTGGAAAAGGACTGGTACAAACCACCCGGCCCTTAAGCTACAATTCCAAACTGAAGGTAACGACAGCAAAATACTATATACCCAGCGGGCGATCCATCCAGGCCATGGATTATTCTAAAAGAAATGAAGACGGCAGTGTGGGTCAGATACCGGACTCCCTGAAAAAAGAATTTACCACCCGCAAAGGCAGAAAAGTTTACGGAGGAGGAGGCATTGAACCGGATATTGAAGTCAAACCCGAACAGGCAAGTAAAATCGCCATCAGTCTCTATACGAAGAATTTTATCTTTGACTTTGCCACCCGGTTTGCCATCTCGCATGATACCATTCCACAGCCGGATGAATTTGAAATCAATGATAATACTTATGGTGAATTCAAAACATTCATTTCAGGGAAAGATTTTGATTACGAAACCCGGAGCGAAAACCAGTTGAAAGAATTAATGGAAATCGCGAAAAAAGAGAAATATTATCAAAAAGCCCCGGAAGAATTTGAGGCGCTGCGAAAAAAGCTGGCCCATGATAAAGAAAAAGATTTGGAAATCTTCCAGGATGATATCAGGGAACTCATGGAACAGGAAATTGCCGGAAGATATTATTACCAGGCCGGAAAAATCCAGGTAGGCCTCGAAACGGATAAACAGGTGGACAAGGCAATACAAATATTGAAAGACCAGAATCAATATGACAGCATCCTGGCAGGAAATACAAAGGAGAAACAAAAATTATCGGCCGCCAGCAATTAATCCCTGTCCTGTTCATAACAACATTAAGGCATTACCCTGCCGTCAATGCATAAAATTCACCGGTGTACTGGTTTCTACCCCCCGGCATAAGGAGGAATCAGGGCTACTTCATCATTGTTTGTAAAAGTTTTGGATAAATGATGGGCAAGTTCATCGTTTACCGCATATTGAAAAGTGTATTGCTTTAACCTGGGATATTCATCAAATAAATATTCCTGCAGGGCTTTTATTGTCTTAATATCTTTCAAAGTCATTGATGACCGGCCTATGATTTCACCGGTAATCCCGAAAGGAATAACATGTATGTCCATGCTCAATATGTTTTGGAAAAAATTATGGGTTTTATTTATACATTTTAATGGAAAACGATGGTTCTCTTTGGATTCATCAACGATTCTTAAGTGATTTTGTTTAAAATCTATTTAGTGGCACCAAGAAAACTAACAAGTTATTCTAAAGTGGTTTTAAGAAGGCGTCAAGAACAAGGCATGCGAGCCTTAAGTATCAGGAGCTTACTATTCGCAAATGACTGGTGCTTAAGGTGAGCATAACGCAGTTATTGACATTTTCTTAGAACCACTATTTATAGTGTAAATGTAAAAATAATTTTATTCGAATATACTCATGGCAGTAAAAAATGTGTCGGCCTGAATATGAATCATACAGAAAACCATGCATTAAATTAAAAAATGTTGTAACTTTATCATGATTTTGTACGTCGTACGGTTGACAATGGTTAAAAAATATGACGCCCAGGGAATTTAATGACAGTGTTGATGCCTATTCTGATAACATTTATCGTTTTATCCTGAAAAATATTAAAGATGAGGATAAGGCCAAAGATATTGTTCAGGATACTTACGAAAAATTATGGAAAAAAAAGGATACGGTATCTGGCGGGAAAGTGAAGTCCTATTTATTTACGGCGGCATATCATACCATGATTGATTATATCAGAAAGGTAAAAAATGAAACAGAAATTGATGAAGTCAACTACAATAGCTATTCCCACAGTGAGCAATACAGCGATTTACATGAAATTTTGAATCAGGCGTTGGAGAAACTGCCGGAAGTACAAAAAAATGTATTGTTGTTGCGGGATTATGAAGGTTACAGTTATGAGGAAATAGGTGAAATAACCGGTTTAAGCGAATCACAGGTAAAGGTGTATATATATCGTGCAAGGGTATTTCTTAAAAAGTATATCGGTAGCATGGAAACAGTAATTTAAATCATGATGAAGGTCAACAGGAAAAATTATGAAATATACTTTGTCGATTACCTGGACGGCAAATTAAATGCCGCAGATAAAGAAGCCGTGGATCAGTTCATCAGGGAAAATCCTGATCTGAAGAAAGAACTGGCCAACCTGGAAAAAATGATCCTGGAACCGGAAGAAGTGGAATTTTCCGGCAAAAGTCAACTGAAAAAAAATGAGCATTTTTTAGAAAATTCTGAAGCAGATAACAACATATTTGTTGCCTATTTTGAAGGAGATCTATCCAAAAATGAAGCACATGCCTTTTACAGCAAAGTTCAAAATAATGATAAACTAAAAAAACAATACAAGCTTTTCAGTAAGGTTTTCCTGAAACCTGACTTGTCCATCGTATTTCCGGACAAGCAGAAAGTAAAAAAACAAGCCAAAGTCATTTCCATGAGAAATATGGCTTTGACTGCTGCTTCCATTGCTGCCGCTTTGTTTTTTGTATTTATAATAATGAATGATTCCGGGAATAATCTCCCCATTCAGGCAAACAATGATCCGGCCATAAAACATAAATCCTTTAACAGGCCTGTCATCAATGAAAAAGCATTTCTTTATTCACAGGTCAATACCGAAGAAAGCAACGAAAATGCCGGGAAAGGGAACAAGAATACTGGGCAATCCCATGTTTCATCCGGACAAATAAAAGATAAGACCACTAATTCCCAAAAAACGGTTATCAATGAAAATGCCGTTCAGTATAACAATGTTGCCCGTTTTCAGGAAGAAATGCCTGTCCGGAAAATTGATCACAAACAAATGGCTTATGTTCAATCCAATGCCGGAGATATTGGTTTACAGTTAGACCATAATAATTTTTCAGTTCCATCCGGGACTCCTCCTGTTCCTGGGTCCAATAAACCGGATGACTACATGAATGTCACCGAATACCTCGCCAGGGAATTCAAGGAAAATGTGCTGAAAAAAGATCAAACTGAAAAGGAAGAACTAACAGCGCTCGATTTCCTTGCGGCCGGGCTAAACGGAATCAGCAGCCTTACCGGCAAAGAAATCTCCCTGAACCGGAAATATGACGAAAATGGCAATTTACAAAAGCTCAGTCTCGATACGGAAAGCTTCGCCTTCAACCTGCCCGTCAATAAAAAATAATTTCTTCCTGTAACTTTTCCATTCCCCCGCCGTCTTAAGAACAGAAAAAAATTCGTACCACAAAAATTTTTATCAAAGATGAAGAAATTAGGAATGTTTACCATGGGATTATTATTGACCTCCGCATTAATCTTTGGTCAGAAAGAAACCGCAGAGAAAAAAATAACCGACAGTTCCATCGTGATATCCAGCGTAGGCAGTGAGACCACCATTAAAATAAAGGACAAAACCGGAAAAAGTACCAAAACGGACACCACACACATTAAAATAGGAAACAAAGCCATTACCATTATGGAAGATGAGGAAGGGACCAACATCAAAGTAAAAGATCTTGATGAGAAAGAAGCAGATAGGAAAAAGGAATACCTGGAAGAGGAAGAAGAAGAATTTGATCTTGATTTTGATGATGAAGACTTCTCATTCAGGAAAAAGAAAAAGGATGAATTCGACGGACACTGGTCCGGTTTTGAAATGGGCATGAATAACTATGTCAACAATGACTTTTCCATGCAATTAAGTCCGGAAAATCAGTTCATGGAACTGAATACAGGAAAATCCTGGAATGTGAATATAAACATTATCGAATACAGTCTGGGCTTGGGAAGCAATCATTTTGGACTGGTCACCGGACTGGGATTCGAATTCAACGACTATAAATTTGACGGGAACAATAACATTCAGGAAAACGATAACGGGGTGATCGTGTCAAAGACGGATTATGCTATAGCCAGTCTCGTCAAATCCAAAATCAACATGTTGTACCTTACCCTCCCGCTATTGTTTGAATTTCAGCTGCCACCGGGAGCCGATGATAATTTTTATTTGTCAGCAGGAGTTATCGGCGGACTGAAACTCCGTTCCCATTCTAAGGTGGTATATAAAGAAAGTGGTGATAAACAGAAAATCAAAGATCATGATGATTTCAATATATCCCCGCTGCGCTACGGGGTCACCATGAGAATGGGCTACAAATTTATTAAATTGTACGCCAATTATTATCCCGTTGCGCTTTTCGAAAAAAATGAAGGGCCGGAGTTATATCCTTTTGCCATCGGACTGACATTGCTCTCTTTTTAGTTTTCCCTACTGAGCACATAGCCATTGGAACCTCTTTGCAATGATTTAGTCGGTCTAAGCTACATTTAAAACGTTAAAAAACAATGTTTTACGCTTTTATCGTTCTGTGAGAAAACCCCATTAATTCCGTTGTGATCACATTAAGCACCAGTCATTTCCACCTAATAAAAACCCGGATTTTTTTATCCCGGATTTTTTTATTCCTTGAAATTATTATTTTTATTTTTATCTTTAAAAATTAATCCAACAAATTATGGAATCGGAAATCTTAACCAAACAGGAACTCAGAAGATACAACAGACACATTATTTTGCCGGAGATTGGTGCGGACGGACAGGAGAAGATCAAATCTTCCAGTGTATTGGTTGTCGGCGCCGGTGGTTTGGGGGCTCCCGTGCTTCAATATTTGAATGCCGCCGGAACAGGAAAAATCGGTGTCATCGATATGGATCTGGTCAGTGAAAACAATCTTCAGCGCCAGGTTTTGTATGGCGACAATGATATCGGTAAATTAAAATCCATCATTTCAAGGGACAGGTTAATGAGCCAGAATTCGCTCACTGACATTCAAATCATCAACATCAAACTAACCAAAGAGAATATTTTAACCATCATTCCGGAATATGACTTCATCATCGATGCCACTGATAATTTTGAAACCCGGTTTTTAATAAATGACGCCTGCATCCTTACAGGCAAGCCGTGGGTATTTGGATCCATTTACAAATTCGAAGGACAGGTGTCGGTGTTCAACTTCAATAACGGACCAAGTCTGCGATGCATATTTCCGCATCAACCCAAAAAAGATGAGGCACCGGATCCCAAGAAGCTCGGTGTATTGGGAGTATTGCCCGGTTTAATCGGCATGATGCAAGCCAACGAAGCCATCAAGCTTATGACCGGCTATGGTGATTTATTATCCGGTAAGATGTTGATATATAATATTCTGAATAACCATTCAAAAATTATCCGGTTTTCCAAAAATGAAAAGAAATTTAATATTTCTGAGATTGGGCATTATGAAGAAATTGAATAATATTGTTTAAATATAGCTGAGTATAATTGAACAATATGATTAAAATGCTGTCTATAATTCTGTAATATGGAATTTTATTAATTACCAATGCCAAACAATACCGTCATCATCGGAGCCGGAATATCGGGTCTTTCAGCTGCTTGTTATCTTGCTGAAAAAGGGTATCCGGTAACCGTCCTCGAAAAAAACAGTTATCCGGGTGGCCGTGCCGGTCAGATACAATCAGATGGTTTTACCTTTGATCTGGGTCCCAGTTGGTATTGGATGCCTGACATATTCGAAAACTTTTTTAACCATTTCTCCAAAAGCGCATCCGATTACTACCGGTTAAAGCGGCTTGATCCTGCTTACCGGGTTTATTTCGATACCATGGATTACATTGATATTCCAGCCAGTGATCCGGAATTATATGCATTATTCGACCGGCATGAAAAGTATGGGGGAAAAAAACTGAAATCTTTTTTATCCGAGGCGGAAATCAAGTATCATATCGGCATTAATGATTTTGCCAGGAGACCCGGACTATCGATATTTGAATTTATGGATAAATCATTTATCAACGGAGTTTTCAAACTTGATATGTTTAGATCGGTGACCAAATCAATTGACCGGTATTTTTCCAATGAAAGGCTAAAACAGATATTGCAATTCCCTGTCATTTTCCTGGGCTCTGCCCCCAATAAAACCCCTGCCCTCTACACCCTTATGAATTATGCGGACCTCATCCTGGGTACCTGGTACCCCATGGGCGGAATGTACAAAATACCAGAAGCCATGGCTGATCTGGCAAACTCCCTGGGGGTTTCCATTGCTTACAATACCCCTGTGGAGCGAATCGAGGTGAACAACAAAACTGCGAATGCAATTCATACCAGCGATAAAACATACCATTCTGATATCCTCATCGGCAGTGCCGATTATCAACACATTGAGCATCAGTTATTGCCGGAAAAAGAACGGGTCTATACCAACAATTACTGGGATAAGCGCGTGATGGCTCCGTCGGCTATACTTATCTACCTGGGTGTCAATAAAAAGATTGATAATCTGTTGCACCACAATTTATTTTTTGATGTGGATTTTAACAATCATGCGGATGAGATTTATAAATCGCCCAAATGGCCGGATAATCCATCCCTGTATGTTTCATGCACATCAAAAACTGATGAAGACGTAGCCCCCGAAGGCCATGAAAACCTTGTCATTTTAATTCCCGTAGCCACCGGTTTACAAGATTCTGATGAAATCCGGGAGCATTATTACCACCTGGCCATCGAAAGAATCGAAAAACGAATCAACGTTTCTTTCAAATCAAATATCACATTCAGAAAAATATTTTCCCACCGGGACTTTATCAGTGCCTTCAATTCTTATAAAGGCAATGCATACGGACTGGCCAATACCCTGTTTCAAACAGCGATTTTCAAGCCCTCCCTCAGAAGCAAAAAAGTCAAAAACCTTTTTTATGCCGGACAACTGACGGTTCCCGGTCCCGGAGTCCCCCCGGCCATACTCTCAGGTGAAATGGTATCGCATCAAATAGAAAAAAATATGAAACATTCATGATTAACCAAGTTAAATACACTCGAACATGATTACTCGCAAGCTCGTGAGATCGCTTCGCTTAGTTACTCGCAAGCTCGTGAGATC
>CAYFUP010000088.1:0-12978 GCA_964346235.1 uncultured Bacteroidales bacterium
AAGCCGTTTATGTCGCTCGTGGCGCTGCAAGAAGGCATCATCGGCCCCGAGACCCAATATCCTGAATGCCAAGGCCGGCGGCATGGCAGATGTTTCTGCATCACTGGTATCTGAATTGTATGAATTGGGCGCTGATGTGCATGTGGCTTTGCCACACTACCGGCGGATGTTCCATATCGATATCGGCCGGTTTATTAGTGATGAGCTGCGCATTTTTCAGAGTAAGATGCCGGATTCCAAAATACACCTGGCCGAGGATCGTATTTTTTATTACCGGGATTCTATTTACAGCGGATATGATAAAGAAGCATCTAACCTTTCCCTGGCTTTTCAGCGGGAAGTCATTAACAACATTATCCCCACCGTAAAGCCTGATTTGATACATTGCAATGACTGGATGACCGGTTTGATTCCCGGGATGGCAAGAAGAAGGGGAATAGCTTGTCTCTTTACCATTCATAATATACATACTCAGAAATGGCCGTTAAGCCACATCGAATCCAGGGGAATAGATGCTGCCGAATTTTGGCAGAATCTGTTTTATGAATATCCCCCCTATAACTATGAAGAATCCAGGGAGAATAACCCGGTCAATTTACTGGGAAGTGGAATATTTGCCGCACACTTTATTAATACCGTGAGCCCGACCTTTTTAAAAGAGATAACCGATGGGAGGCATCACTTCATCCCTGAGAACATCCGGTCGGAAATTGTCAGCAAGATGCATGCCGGATGCGCATTTGGTATCATAAACAGTCCCGACCGGTCATATAATCCTGAAATTGATGAACAGATTGAATATAAGTATAATCACGAATATCCCTTACCGGCAAAAAAGCAAAATAAAGTAGAATTGCAAAAAAAGTTGAGCCTGAAAGTGGATGAGGATGCTCCCATGCTCTTCTGGCCTTCCAGATTGGATCCCATACAAAAAGGATGTGATTTACTGGCGCATGTATTATACAATATTGTCTCCAGTCATTTTGACAAAAACCTGCAGGTGGTGTTTGTTGCCAGCGGGGCTTACCAGGAAATATTCAGGAATATTGTCAATTTTCATAACTTATTTGCCAGGGTGGCTGTCGTTGATTTCAGCGAAAAATTATCCAGACTGGCTTATGCTGCAAGCGACTTTGTGTTGATGCCTTCTAAATTTGAGCCATGCGGACTTCCCCAGATGATTGGTTCCATCTATGGCAGCTTGCCCATTGCCTTTGATACAGGAGGTTTGCATGATACTGTGCACCATTTGGATGTTAAAAACAACAAGGGTAACGGATTCTTATTTAAATATTATGACGGAAATGGCCTGGAATGGGCTGTCAATGAAGCGGTCGAATTTTACATGCTGCCGGAAGAAACCAAAAACAATCAGGTGAAAAGGGTGATGAAAGAAGGCATTGAGTGGTTCAATTTATCTGAAACAGCCCGTCAATATTTCAACCTTTACGAAAAGATGCTGAAAAGGCCATTGATCATATAAATAGTTACTATAAGAAAACTAACAAATTATTTTTAAACACCGATCTTATAAACTCATTAAAAAGTATTTTATGTCAACAAATATAAAGCTCACAGACGATCCTTACCTGACACCGTATCTTGATCACATACAGCGCAGAAAAAACAGAATCGTAGCTACGGAAAGGAAGTTGACCGGCAATAACATGCCCATTCATGAATTTGCTTCAGGTCATGAGTATTATGGATTGCATCTGAAGAAAGAAGGATGGGTTTACCGGGAATGGGCGCCGAACGCAGAAAGCATTTACCTCATGGGTGATTTTAATAACTGGCAGATCCTTGAAGAATACCGGCTAAATCGGATAAATGATAACGGAGATTGGGAAATAAAGCTCCATCCGGATAAAATTCAGGACGGAGATTTTTATAAAATTAAGGTTTTCTGGCCAGGTGGGGAAGGAGAGCGCATTCCGGCATATGCCCGGCGGGTTTTGCAAGATGAACAAACCAACATATTCAGCGCCCAGGTATGGCTGAGCAAATACCGTTGGAAACAGCCGGATAAAAACATACGGCACCCATTTCTCAAAATATATGAAGCACACATTGGCATGTCGCTTGAAAAGGAAGGGGTGGCCAGTTATGATGAATTCAGAAGGTTCGTGCTGCCGAGGATCATTGAAGCGGGGTACAATACCATCCAGTTGATGGGCATTCAGGAACATCCCTATTATGGGTCATTTGGTTATCATGTGGCCAATTATTTTGCTCCTTCTTCAAGGTTTGGAACGCCTCAGGATTTGAAACAGCTCATTGATGAAGCCCATAAGAACAACATCGCGGTAATCATCGACTTAATCCATTCCCATTCCGTCAAAAATGAGGTGGAAGGACTGGCAAAATTTGACGGGACCGAATATCAGTATTTTCATCAGGGCGGAAGGGGCAATCACGATGCCTGGGATTCAAAACTGTTTGATTATGGAAAAGTCCAGGTCATGCACTTCTTGCTGTCTAATTGCAAATACTGGATTGATGAATTCAGGGTGGACGGATTTCGCCTTGACGGCGTCACAAGCATGTTATATTTGCATCATGGCATCATGTACAGCTTCACCTCCTATGATGATTATTTTAACCACCTGGTGGATGAAGACGCATATACTTATCTTGCTTTAGCCAATAAAGTGATTCATGAAACCAAACCGTCAGCGGTGACCATCGCTGAGGATATCAGCGGAATGCCCGGTTTGGCTTATGATTATAAGGAAGGAGGAAGCGGATTTGATTACCGGCTGGCCATGGGGGTAAGCGATTATTGGTTTAAGATGTTGAAAGATATGCGTGATGAGGACTGGAGCATGGATGCATTGTGGCATGAGCTGACGAACAGGCGGGCAGAGGAAAAAACCATCAGCTATGTAGAGAGTCACGATCAGGCCCTGGTAGGCGGAAAAACGCTAATATTTGAGCTGGCGGACAAAGAAATGTACACCGGCATGCAGAAAGGAAGGGGAAACATCATCATTGACCGGGCCATCAGTCTGCATAAACTTGCAAGGCTGGCCACCTTTGCAACCGCTTATGGAGGATACCTGAACTTCATGGGCAACGAATTCGGTCATCCGGAATGGATTGATTTTCCCAGAGAGGGCAACAACTGGTCGTACTATTATTGCAGAAGGCAATGGACTTTGCGGGATAACGAGGAATTGTTGTATCATTCTCTGGCTGAGTTTGATAAGGATATGGTAAACATGGACGGAACCATGGACGATTCGTTTGCCGAGCTCCGGTATGCCCATAATTCAGATAAGGTGCTGGCTTTCAGGCGGGGCAACTATTTTTTCCTCTTTAACTTCCATCCCTCGGAATCTTTAAGTGATTACTATATTCCGGTGCACCTGGAAGGAAAATTTGTGCTGTTGATGGATTCTGACAAAGAACAATACAGTGGATTTAGCAGGCTTTTGCCCAATCAGGAATATTATACGGTAAAAAAAGAAGGGGATGACACTTCTTACGTAAAGGTGTATCTTCCCAGCCGTTCGGCTTTGGTGATCAAGTACATGGGATAGGGAAGAAAGCAATGGATTTACCTGTTACAAAATGAATAAGGTGTCCTCTTTGATGTATATCTTGCAGGGAAGAAAACAAGGGGTTTACCTGTTGCCCAAATGATTAAAAAAACGGAACATCTCATCAAAGTATTCCAGGTTGTAAAACCTGCCTAGTCCGTATTCACTTACGATCATTTTGGTTTTTCCATTTATGCTTTTCAGGTCTTCATAAAATTTTTCAGCAGGTGGAAAAGGGGAATGCGTGTCGTATCTTGAATGCGCCATAAATACCGGCAGGTTTGAAAGATTCTTCATGTACCCGGTATAATTCTGATGTCGGGCAGATAGAATATCAGGAAAGACCGCTGCAATTAATCCGAGTCCTGAAAATTCACCAGGATATTTAGCTGCTATATGTATAGCCCTTCTTGCTCCCCCGCAAATGCCTGTCAGATACACCCGGCTGGTGTCTATGGGATAATTTCGGAAGACTTCATTCAGTTCTTCAAAAAAAGCGATTTCATGGGTGGGGGAAACTTTATCCTTTTGATACATTCTGCCGTTCACCAGCAGGTATGCAAAACCATGGTTTTCGGATGCAAGGTTGAGCCTTTCCGCCAAATCCCTGTTCTTAATGGCCAGGCTATGCTGGTATGGCGCCCTGTAGTTTACATCAATGGGAAAATATACCAGTAATGGTAATTTACCTTTGTGCCTTGCTTCAGCAGGCGTATGAAAAATATAATGCTGCACATTGGTATCGATTTTAGAAGTATAGCTGCGAAGGTGGGTTCCTTTTTCGAGAAAAGGATTCTCTCCCCTGGAAAGTGCACTAAAAAATCTTTCGGCAATGGTAAAGGAAAAAACTGCTGTCCTTTCCCATCTTTGATAAAGGTGATGACTGATGATGGATCTTTTCCACGCAATGGAAATGGCGCTGACTTGCTTAGAGGATCCCAGGTCAAGCATTACCCATTCCTCCTTGCCTTTTGCAATCCAGGATGTGTTGTAAGACTGATCCATCATTTTATAACTGTCCTGCTCGTTATTACTGACATCACTGGCTGTCACAGGTAAATGGGATTGGCCGGAACCAATGCTTTGAAAGACAGCTAGCTCGGTAATATTATTGGCATGATTTTCTGAACTGCCATGGCAACCGATTTTAATATACCGGCATTTAGTGTTGTTGAAAGGTATCATGCCATTTTGCAGGGTATATGCGTTGCTTGTTGAGACATACTGAAGGTTCCAGTTTTTCTTGTCATTGGAGGTAAGCACCTCGAATTTGTATATTCGTATTCTTGAATCAATTTTGTTTCTGCAGGAAATTCGCAGCCGGTCCAGATGAGCCTTAATCTCATTTTTATAATCCGGTTGTTTTGACAGCAACTTATCCGCATTATCGATTAGTACAGTCCTTCTTTTTTCCAGGTTGCCGGTAAAGAAATCCTGCACATAGGTATAATCTTCAAACTTAACCTGGACCCTATATATTCCATTAGCTAAGTCATTCAAGGTTTTGTGATACATGCCTTTGAAAGTAAAATCATCCTGGAAAATGATGGAGCCGGATACATCTGTGATTTGAATGCTGCAGGAAGAGTTGGCAAATAAACTATTTTTAAATGACAGGGCCTTCTGGTTTTCAAGGACACTATATTCCAAAAAATTCTCCCTAAACTTGTTGTAATGAAACTGTTTTGCGTATCGCTTTGTCCCCAGGTCAAAAACCATTCTGATTTGCTGGTTTACTCCCTCAAACGCTGAAATTTTGGTTAATTTGACCAGGAATTTATTATTGCCTTTGCTGAGTTTAACCGGAACAAACCCAGTATATTTCTTAAGCCTGAACCAGTCCTTGTTATATACTAGGGAGTCATTTTGCCACACTTTCATATTGCCCTGGGAACCCATCATCAATATCACTTGCTGTTCGGCTGGGCTATTGATATAGCAGGCCAGGTAAACCGATCCCACATCCATGGTGGCATATTCCTCATTGATCCATGGCAAATGAAAATAATCTAACGGTATGTGATAGCTGATGTTAACCAGGGATTGTGTTAGATTAAGGGCAGAAGAGTGTTTGATGGATATATATTTATGTGAGTTCAGATCAGTTTCAGAAGTACCAAAACGTTTCAGTTCATCATAATCTTTGCTGTTAATGGCGAGGCTATCCCCAATATCTCTGTAGAATGGGCCTGCCACAGCCCATTCTTTTATCTGAACCGAATTTTCAGGGCTGAGTTTGTGTATTACATTCACCGGCAGTTTCTTTTGTTGGCACGAGGAAAAGAAAGCAACCAGCAAAATAAATAACAGGAATAACTTTATGCATTTCATTTTGTAAGAGTTTAATATAAGTTAATAATATTATTCCAAATTAAAAATTTCATCAAGTTCCTGGCTCAATGACTGGTTCGATTCAAAGTCATAGAGCGTTAAATACCTCAGGGTATAATAATATTCCCAGAAGTTGTTAAGAGCGCTGAGGTAGTTTCTGCGGGCAGTGATTTTTTTCTGTTCGTTGGCATTGAGTTTTACAATATCGGCCTTTCCGATCAGAAACCTTTTCTTGGTGATCTCATAGGTTTTACGGGCCAGGTTATCAGCCCGGGCTGCCCTTTCAATAATCTGATGTTGATTATTAAACTCCTCCACCGTCATGATAATATCCTGCCGGAAATCTGTTTTGGCTTGTTCCAGTTGAGCTTCCAACACTTCCCTTTGTTTTACAGCCAGGTTGTACTTCCCTTTAGCCAGTCCCCAGTCAACAATAGGGATGTATAAGCTCAACCTTACCTTTTCTTGGTCCAGCAAGTTGGTATAGGCGCCCTGGATATCAGCATCATTTTGATTAAGCCCGAAGCTCATGTTCATGTCAATGTCAAAACGTGATTTCTTGGCCCTTTCCACCTCCCTTTGGGCTTGCAGCAATTCAATTTCATGCTGCAAGTTAACCGGGTTATTGTTCATGGCCTGTTCCAGTGCAATGGATTGACTGATATCTATCTCAGGGATGTTGCCGGGGATGATTAAATTCACCTGCAGGCTGTCTTCCATTCTCAGAAACGAAAGGAAACGTGACCGCGCTCTTTTTAATTGATTTCGTGCGCTTTCCAGCTGGTTGGTGGCATTGATCAAATCCAGCTCGAGGGTAAAGAGATCCTCACGGGTGATGGTGGTCAGCTTGAACCGCTTCTGGCTGATGCGGTAAAGGGTATCGGCATTGGCATAATTGTTTTCTGCAATTTCCAGGTTGATTTGCGCGCTTAACAAGCTAAAGTAGTTGTTTACAGCCCTAACGGCAATTTCCTGCGAGGATTCCAGGTAATCCTTTTTGGCCTTCTCAAATTTCAGGGGTTCCAGCCTTTTTTTCCATTTGTAGGGATTGAAGGCAAACAGTCCCTGGTTAAACCCGATACGCAGGGGTGTGCTGGAATACTGGGTAAAGTCTTTGTTAAAGTTTTGAATGCGTCCCAGGTCGGAGTCCACATACACGTTTCCTCCCGTGGCCGAGATATTTTGCCGCAGGCTCAGGTTCACCCCGGAGTTGAGGTTTTCCTGTTTGATGTATTGGTAAGTGGAGTCCAGGAAATTGTATTCCTCGTTGATGGCCCGGGTGTAGTTGAAGGGGTTGGAAGAGAGGTTGAGGAAAGGCCTTAGTTCGGCCTGGTAGGTACGGTACGACCAGTAATCGCCCAGGTACATGTTCTGGTTGATGAAGGCCTGCAGGGAGCTGTCTTTGGCTATCCGGATCACATCCTCCAGGGTGAGGGTGAGGACTGGTTGCGGGGTTCCGTCAGGACGGCCGGATAATAAATGCAGGGTTGATTCCTGGCTATGGACATTTGTTTGAAAAGCAATTAAGCAATATACCAAAAAGGCAATTTTGCAACCCTGAAAAAGATGTCTTATCAGTATCATTTTGCGGTTTTAATTATTTCATTTTTTCTGTAAATAAACCAATAACCAAGTGGGATAAAATACAAGCTTACCATGGTTCCCAGTCCTAATCCACCTATCACAGTCAGAGCCAGTGGCATTTGCAATTCAGTGCCCAGTCCTTGTCCGAATAAAAAAGGCAGCAGCGCCAGGATGGTGGTCAGGCTGGTCATGATGATGGGTCTCAGCCTCCTTTTGCCTCCTTCGTGGATGGCATCAACCAATGAATAGCCTTCATTTCGTTTCAAGCGATTTATGGTATCCACCTTGATGATGGAATCATTGATAATGATCCCGCTCATCACGATGATGCCGATGGCCGACATGATGTTTAGCGATTCCCCGGCAATCAACAGCAGCAGCAAAGCACCGGCAATATCTATGGGTACCTCCAGCAGGATGATCAGGGGTTGCAGGAGGGATTCGAACTGGGCGGCAAGGATGAAATACAGCAAAACCAATGAAATCATCAGCACCAGCATTAATTCTTTTAATCGTTCCCTGGTGGAATAGATGCTACCGGAAAAAGCATATCCAAAAGGCATATTTGATTCCTTGAAAACCCGTGTGATTTTTGATTCATAAGCTTCCGCTTCATTTGATGAAACCTCGAGCTTTATTGGTATGTACTCTCCCTGGTTGCCGGCATATATGGTTTTTAATCCATGCCTGGAATGAAGAGAGATGAATTCACTGACGGGCATGGAAACACCCCTGTGGTTTCTGACCGAGGTTTCCTTCAGCACTTGTTCCAGATCCTTCTCCGTTGAGCCGATAATAACTGGTATCATGTCATCATAGGTTCGCAAAGCGCCAATTTCATTTTCATTAAAAGCAGTGCGGAGGTTCCGGTACAGCTCACCAAGGGAAACACCGTATAAAAGCAGCTTTTCCTGGTCGAACCGGATGGACAGGTATTCCCGGAACCGGATTTCATTTTGATTGGATTCACCTGGTTTTCGCTTAACCAGGTTGATTATTTCAGCGATACCGGTATAATGGATTTCCTTTCCCTCCGGTAAGATTCTGAGCACAAAAGGATGCTGGTCGTTAATAAATGTTTTTTTGAAAATGTTTTCCGGGGCGCGGAATGACAAGGTGGACTCGCTGTAACGCTCATGAATGGCATTGCTGAGATAATCCCGAACCTTCGGTAAATTTTTCGGTAAACCCGTGTTCAGGTAAAGCATAGCTTCAGAAGCAGATAATTCATAATCGCGGTTAAGGATATAATCCTGCTGCCCTATCCAGGAATTTTGATGGAGGGTGATTGAATCTATACCAGCCAGCAGGTTGGTAATTCGATCCCGGCTTTCCGGAATGCTGATATTCTCGTTCCAGTCAATGTGCACCAGCATTTCCTTTTGGGTAAAATTGGGAAAACTGTTTTTGTTGATTTCCCTGAACAAAAAATAAGCGACCACCACCAGCAATATAAATCCAACAAGTCCGGCATACCTGTATTTAAAAAAGAATGCAAAGCCAATATCGTATAAACGGTGAATGGGGATGATGTTTTTAACCGGCTTCTTCGCCCCGGTTGCTAAGGATTTCTTTTTATTCCGGTACATCACATAATAAATCACAGGCAGCAAGGTGATTGAGACCATAAAGGAGACCAGCAGGGTGGTGGTTACCGTGATGGCCTGGTCGGTAAACAATGCCCCGGCTATACCGCTGATAAACACCAGGGGGATAAATACACAGGAAGTGGTCAGGGCAGAGCTGAGCAGGGGCCGAATCACCTCGTTGGTTGCCATCACGCAGGAATCGGACAGGGAATATCCCCTCTCACGGTATTGCGAGATGTTGTCGATCACGATAATGGAATTGTCGATCATCATGCCGATGCCCAGTATTAAGCCGGATAGGGAAATGATGTTAATGGAGATGTTAAACAACCGGAAGAACAGGATGGAGATGATAACCGATACCGGCACGGCGATAACCATGAGGGTAGGTAAGCGCAGGTTGGTAAAAAACAGGAAGATGATAACAAAAGCCAGGATGGCACCAATGAGTAGGGTGGACTTCAGGTTGCTGATGGAATAATCAAGCAGGGCGGTCTGGTCCTGGGTGATTTCAAAGCTGATACCCGGGTAAGTCTTGGTAAAGCGGTTTATCTCCCTTTTCAGGCTTTTTTTGAGAGATTGCATCTTGGCATCCGGTTGCTTGATAATGGCCATGGAGATGGCTTGCCGGTCGCCCGTTAAAAAGACTCCTTTTTGCTTACGTGTTGTTACCTCTATGTTGGCGATATCTTGCAGTTGAAGGAGCCTGCTTCGGTCACCTGTAGCCAGGTATATGTTTTTAATTTCTTCAATGGAATTCAGCCGGGAGGAAAAACCGATATTGTATTGGTAGTGGCCCTCGTTAACCAGGATATTGCCAATGCTGACGTTGTTAATGTCAAATGTCTTCTCGATGATTTCATAACTGATACCCAGGGAGGTTAGTTTTGCTTCATCAGGCCGGATGATGATTTGGGGCTTATCCACTCCGGTGATATCCGCCAGTCCCACCTCAGGCAACTGTTCAATTCTTTTCCGAATCACATTTTGCGCAAAGCGGCTCAGGTCGAGGAAATTCTGGTACGATGCCCCAGGTTTGTTGTTCAGGTTAAGATAAAAAACCGGTATATCGGAGGCGCTGGCTTTAATCACCCGCGGCCGGTCCAGGTCATCGGGAAACCAGTTCATCATGCGGTCAACAATTTCATTGACTTCAATAGCCGCGTAGTCGATGTTGATGCCATATTCGAAGCGAAGCTTAATGATTGCCTGTCCGTCGTTGGTCCGGCTCTTGATGGTTTCCAGTCCGGTGCTTTGTTTTAGTTGCCTGCGCATGGATTTGGTGATATTGTTTTCAATTTCCCTGGCGTTAAAAGAAGGGTAGGAGACCCTGACGGTAATTTCAGGGATGGAAACGTCCGGCAGCAGGGAGACGGGCAGTTGCTTGTAGGCGATGATCCCCAGCACGAAAAGCGCGATATAGGTCATGGAAACGGCGATGGGATGTTTGATGAGGAATTTTACCATTTTTTCATGTTGATTTGTTATAATAAATTTTTAGGTATATTGATATAGTTTGAAATGGTTTGAAATGGTTTGAAATGGTTTGATATGGTTTGAAATAGTTTGAAATGGTTTGAAATGGTTTGATATGGTTTGAAATAGTTTGAAATGGTTTGAAATGGTTTGAGTATATTTGACAGGTGTTTTAAATTTAATAGATGAAGTGTTTAATATTTTCGAAATTTTTGACCATTGAGTGAAGATTTTTTTAAATATTGAATAAAATTTCTGATTTTACAACTTATATCTGTTAATTTACCCTTTAATTTATCAAATTCAGATTTAGAGATATAACCATGATCAAATGCCCTGTAAATTTGAGAACGACATTCACCGGCAGAAGATTTTGCAATATACAAGAATTGGATAAACTCTTTGTTTCCTTCTCTTTCAAAACCCTCGGCAATATTATCCATAACAGAACCACTTGATCGCCGAATCTGATCAGTTAGTGAAAAATCTTTGCAAAATGGTGTTTTTTTGGTATATTCATTCACATATTTACAAATTTCTCTTGCCGACTTCCAGATATCCAAATCTTCAAAACAATTTACTGTAGCCATCTTCAAAAAATATCCATAATATTATTTACTCATTCAATTTAAAACTCCTCAAACTCCTCAAACTCCTCAAACTCCTCAAACTATTTCAAACTCCTCAAACTCCTCAAACCCTTCAAACTCTTCAAACTCCTCAAACCCTTCAAACTCCTCAAACTCTTCAAACTCTTCAAACCATGTCAAACATTTAATTATTTGTAAGTTTCACTTCCGCATCATGTGCCAGGTGAACATTACCGGATACAATCACCGAATCACCTGCCTTTAGTCCTTCCGTTATGGTCACAAACCTGCTGTTTTCATGGCCGGTTTTCACGTAATTCCATTTGGCCAGTCCTTTTTCATAAGTAAACACCACTTCCTTCTCCGTTCGAAGGGTAATGGCATTTTTGGGGATAATCAGGGAATTGTCCTTTTCCACCTGTATGTACACCTTCACGTTCATCCCTTCAAACAGTCCGGAAGAAGGGTTATTGATTAAAGCCCTCACTTCCACCAGCCCGTTTTCATCTATCACAGGATTGATTTCAATTACTTTTCCGGCAATTTTCATCTTCTCGTTATAAACCGGAATCACATTAATCTCCTGGCCGGTTTTTATTTCGTTCAGTTCCGATTCCATGACGGGGAAAACGATTTCAAAGGCTTTCATATCCATGATGGTACAGATGAGGTTATTGTTTTTGGGATAGGTATTCTCACGGGCTTTCAGATTTCCTATATAACCGGAAATGGGAGCTGTTATAAAGCTTTCATTATATTTGTATAAGGCCAATTTGAGTTGATTTTGTGCCTGCAGGAAACCGCTTTTAATTTTAGCCGCCTCGAAGATGGAAGGGGGGATATCTGCCGAGTCCGCCAGCTCATATCCCAGGGCAATAAGCTCATCCATCAGTTTGATCCGTGCATTTTCAAATTCAACCCGGCTTTGCAGCAGTTGGTTTTTGCTTTCATAATTCTCCAGGATGGTGATGGTATCACCTTTTTTGACGTGTTGGCCATTTTTCACCCGCAGTTCTTTTACCTTGCTGTTTGCCTTAAAGATAAGCTCTGCTTTTTCGTGGGCTTCCAGTTTACCGTTGCTGATGATTTCATCCTTGAAAACACCCTTCTTAACAAGGGTGACTTCCACTTGTGGAGGAGGGATGGCCTCGAAGTTGTTGGTTTCCTCCCCGGGATTGCTTTTATCGTTGTTATTGCAGGAAATCAGGATGATAACAAAAATGCAGAAGAACACGTGTATTTGCTTCATAAAATTTGGGGTATTAACTAAAATTCTACTGGAATAAAGATAATAAAATTTGGTGAATACTCGATTATTTGAGGGGCTAATACGAATAAAAACTAATAATTCATAGATAAAATAATGAAAAACAGTAAAATATTAAATGGATAAAACAATTGAGATAGTATTTGTTATTTGAAATGATAAAAAATTAATAAAGGATAACTTTTTAAATTTAATTTTTCTACCATTTTTCTCTCATTTGGAGCCACCATGATTGAACCATCGAGTACCTTTTTCTTAAATTTATCATAAGGAATGTTAGGTTGCACTCCAACAACGGTAACCATGGCATTCGGGGTAATGGCCACAATTTTACTTGTCAGATGAGTCATATCGTCCTTAAAGGGGCCAAATTTTTCATCTTCAGATGAGAAATCATAAATAACCTGACAAATCTTGTTGCCATCATAATATTGAAAATATGAAAATCTTTTGTTTTCAAGGTAATTGTGAATGCCATAGGTATTATTTATTGTTTGAGGAGGATTTTCCCAAAGAACCTTATAATAAGGACTATTCATTTTTTTTTGTAATTCCATTATTTCATTGGCGCGCTCTTGTTTAATGTGTTCAGGTACGTT
>CAYFUP010000089.1:0-10179 GCA_964346235.1 uncultured Bacteroidales bacterium
GGAAGCTATCAGAAATAATACATTTAATAGAAATATAAATACATGGGTGATGTATTATAAAAACCAAATAGTGAAGGAATAACATGATGGAGAAGAAGAATATTTATGATCTGGTAAAAGAAAGGATTTTGATACTTGATGGCGCAATGGGTACCATGATTCAAAAATATGAACTGGATGAAAAAGATTTCAGGGGGGAGCGTTTTAAGGATTTCAACAGTGAATTGAGGGGCAATAATGATTTGCTTACCCTGACCAGACCGGATATCATATCAGAAATTTATAAAAAATACCTGGATGCCGGTGCAGATTTGATTGAAACAAACACTTTCAATGCCAACCGGATTTCTCAATTGGATTATGAGATGCAGGATTTGGCATATGAGATGAATGTGAAGTCGGCACAACTTGCCAGAAAAGTGGCAGATGAACATACCACCGGGAATCCGGATAAACCAAGATATGTTGTGGGGACATTAGGGCCGACGAACAAAACCGCTTCCATGTCACCTGATGTCAATAATCCCGGTTTCAGGGATACTTCTTTTGATGAGCTTAAAGAAGCTTATGCCGAACAGGCAAATGGACTTATGGATGGTGGAGCGGAGCTGTTGATGGTTGAAACCGTATTTGATACCCTGAATGCGAAAGCGGCCCTTTATGCCATTCAGGAAGTATTTGAAGAAAAACAAAAGGAATTGCCCATTATGGTTTCCGGTACCATTACAGATGCCAGTGGCCGCACTTTATCCGGTCAGACCCTGGAAGCTTTCATCCATTCGGTTTCACATGTTGATTTGTTTTCTTTGGGCTTGAATTGTGCTTTAGGGGCCAAGGAATTAAGGCCTTTTTTGGAAGAGTTGTCGGAAAAAACACCGTTTTATGTCAGTGCGCATCCGAATGCAGGTTTGCCGAACCAATTCGGTGGATATGATGAAACACCCGAACAAATGGGGGAGTTATATGAGGACTTTTTTAAAAACCATTTTGTAAATATTATAGGAGGGTGTTGTGGTACCACAGATGAGCATATCAAGTACTTTGCGGAGATGGCGGAAAGGTTTGAAACAAGGATACCTCCGGAACTACCGGTTGAAACAAAGATAAGCGGACTGGAACCTTTAACCATAAGCCAACAAACAGGTTTTGTGAACATCGGAGAGCGTACCAATGTGGCCGGTTCAAGAAGGTTTGCAAGACTAATCCGTGAAAAGAAATATGAAGAAGCCCTTTCTATTGCTCTGGATCAGGTGGAGAATGGGGGACAGGTAATTGATATTAACGTGGATGATGCCATGCTTGATGCAGAGGAAGAAATGGAAAATATGCTGCATCTTATTGTTTCAGAACCAGATATATCAAGGGTTCCCATCATGGTTGATTCTTCCAAATTCCATGTCATTGAAAAAGGATTGAAGGCCGTACAGGGCAAATCCCTGGTCAATTCCATTAACATGAAAGAGGGGGAAGAAGATTTTATCAAACAGGCAAAGATAGTGAAGCGACATGGCGCGGCATTGGTTGTCATGGCTTTTGATGAGAAAGGCCAGGCCGATTCTTTTGAAAGAAAAATTGAAGTGTGTAAACGGGCTTATGACATACTGGTCAATGAAGTGAAGTTTCCCGCTCAGGATATTATTTTTGATCCCAATATCCTGACTATTGCTACGGGTATTGAAGAGCATAACAATTATGCAGTGGATTTCATCAATACTGTAAAATGGATTAAGGAGAACCTGCCTTATGCCAAAATCAGTGGCGGAGTAAGTAACTTGTCATTTTCGTTTAGGGGAAATAATTTGGTCAGGGAAGCCATGCATTCAGCCTTTTTATACCAGGCCATAAAGGCAGGGATGGATATGGGCATTGTAAATCCGGGCATGCTCCAGGTATATGATGATATTCCGAAGGACTTGCTGGAAGTTGTGGAAGATGCCATTTTAAACCGGCGGGAAGACGCCACCGAACGCTTAATTGAATTTGCTGAAAATGTTAAAGGTTCCGGTCAGAAAGAGGAGAAAAAAGATGAATGGCGTGAACTTGATGTGAAAAAGCGGCTTGAGCATTCGCTAATCAAGGGAATTACCAAACATATTATTGAGGATACCGAAGAAGCAAGGCAGAACGCTGAACAATCTCTTGATGTAATAGAAGGACCCTTGATGGACGGAATGAATGTGGTGGGAGACTTGTTCGGGGAGGGGAAAATGTTTTTGCCACAGGTGGTCAAAAGCGCCCGTGTTATGAAGAAATCGGTGGCGTATCTGTTTCCATTCATTGAAGAGGAAAAGAAAAAAAATCAGGGTCAGCAAACGGAAGAGAAGAAGGTGTTATTGGCCACCGTTAAAGGGGATGTACACGATATAGGAAAGAACATTGTAGGTGTCGTACTGGGTTGTAATAATTACAAGGTGATAGACCTGGGAGTGATGGTTCCCACAGAAAAGATTCTGGAAGAAGCAGAAAAGAACCAGGTGGATATCATCGGATTGAGCGGATTAATTACCCCATCGCTGGATGAGATGGTTCATGTGGCAAAAGAAATGGAAAGGAAACATTTAAAAAAGCCTTTGCTGATAGGAGGGGCAACCACCTCTAAAATCCATACAGCAGTAAAAATTGCCCCGAATTACAGTCAACCGACGATTCATGTGCTGGATGCTTCCAGAAGCGTTGGGGTGGTAAATAAATTACTTACCCGGAACCAGGAATTCATCGATCAGGTAAAGGAAGAATATGAATCACTGAGGGACAGTCAAAAAGAAAAACCGGCCAAGAAATATATTTCGCTGGGAGAAGCCATGGAAAGAAAATATTCTATTGACTGGAAAAATTCTGCCATATACAAACCCAATAAGCTGGGAATCCAGACCATCCATAACTATTCCATCAGTGAATTAAGGCGGTATATTGACTGGACATTCTTTTTCTTTACCTGGGAGATCCGCGGGAAGTATCCGGATATTTTTGATCATCCCGAAAGGGGAGAAGAAGCCAGAAAATTATATGATGAAGCACAGCAAATGCTGGATAAAATTGAATCCGAAAACATGCTGGAAGCCAATGCCGTATATGGAATGTTTCCGGCCAACAGCATTGGTGATGACATAGAAGTATATGATGAATCGGGCAAGCAAGTAATCTCGGTTTTTCATCATTTAAGACAGCAGACGGTCAGAAATGAAGGCGATCCATACATGTGTCTTGCTGATTTTATTGCTCCAAAATCATCCGGAATAACAGATTATATTGGTACCTTTGCCGTAACTGCCGGGCTTGGTATAGAGAAATGGATAAAGCAATATGAAGATGATAATGATGATTATTCCAGTATCATGATGAAGGCGCTGGCTGACCGGTTGGCTGAAGCATTTGCGGAACATTTGCACGAAAAAATAAGAAAAGCGTTTTGGGGATTTGCCCCGGAAGAGAACCTGGAAAACAAAGATCTCCTGAAGGAGAAATACCAGGGAATACGTCCGGCAATGGGTTACCCTGCTTGTCCGGAACATTCAGAAAAACGTGAACTGTTTGATTTATTGAAGGCTGAAAAAAATGCAGGGATTAGCCTTACCGAGCATTTTGCCATGTATCCTGCAGCCTCGGTAAGCGGACAGATATTTGCGCACCCAGAATCGAAATATTTTAACCTGGGAAGGATTTCTAAAGATCAGGTGGAAGATTATGCCAAAAGAAAGGGCATTTCTACAGAACAAGCAGAAAAATGGCTTGCTCCAAATCTAAATTACTGATTAATAGTTATATATTCAGCATAAAGTACTTTTTTATGGGTAAATGTTTTGTTTTTACATGTAATTATATTATCAATGCATGCTGATAATAAAACATGTTATTTAATGTCCGGGGTATGCTCATTATTGGTTATAACCCTGTATAACAATAACTTTACAAGTTGCTATAATTTACTATGGAAAAAAGATATTAAAAATAACAAACAATTGAATTATGAAAATCAGTGACATTTTTACACAGCAGGCCCAAACTTTCTCTTTTGAATTTTTTCCACCCAAGGATCAGATTTCGGCGGTAGAATTTGGAATTAATGTTGGCCAGCTAATGAAGTTGGATCCCTCTTTTGTAACGGTTACATACGGGGCAGGAGGTTCCACGCAGGATAAGACTTTTGAGTTGGTTGATTTTTTTCAGAATCAACTGGACTTGCCGACCATGGCGCATTATACTTGCGTTAATGCGACGAAGGAAAAGGTGGAGAATGATATCAGGCAGCTGAAGGAAAAAAACATCGAGAACCTCATGCTGCTTCGTGGAGATCCGCCAAAGGGACAAAAGGAATTTAAAGCCATACCAGGTGGGTTTAAGCATGCAGGCGAATTAATTAAATATGTCAGCAGTCACAAAGAATTTGATTTCTGTATTGGTGCGGCTGCTTATGCCGAGAAGCATGTTGAGGCTCCATCCATGGATGTAGATTTGCAGAACCTGAAGAAGAAAGAGGAAGCCGGAGCCTGTTTTCTGGTTACCCAGATGTTTTTTGATAATAATTTTTATTGGGAATTTCTGACCAAAGCCAGGAATACGGGCATTGAATGCCGGATTATTCCCGGATTAATTCCCATTACGAATTTTAAGCAGATTAAAAAATTTGCTCAATTGAGTGGCGCCAAAATTCCAGATAAAATAATTCAGAAAATGGAACCTTACCAGGATAATAAAGCGAAAATGTATCAAATCGGTTTGGAGATTGCCATTGACCAGGCCAGGGATTTGCTGGCAAAAGGAGCTCCGGGAATACATTTATATACATTAAATAAGTCCAGGGCTGCCGTTGAAATGTATGAGGATCTGTCAAAAGACTTCAGGGAAATAAAACATAAATATGAGCAAAGTCTCAACCAGAAGCCTATGGCTTAACCTGCTGGAGATTCATTATGTGAAAGTGAAGCTTTAGAGTTTCACTTTCACTTTTTGGGTTTCTTCTTCGAATCCGGGTTTTTCAAGTAAGGCAAACATGTTTCTTTTATAGGCTTCTACACCAGGCTGATTAAATGGGTTGACGCCCAGAAGATATCCACTGATGGCACATGCTTTTTCGAAGAAATAAATGAGCTGCCCCAGATAATATTCCGTTAATTTGGGAATGCTTATTTTAATATTGGGCACATGGCCTTCAACATGTGCCAAAATGGTTCCCAGTTCTGCCATCTTATTGATTTCATTAAGCCTTTGGCCTTTAATATAGTCCAGCTCATCAAGGTTATCACCATTATTGGGAATACTCACTTCATAATCCGGTTCATCTAAGGACAGGACGGTTTCAAACAAAATCCGCTCGCCTTCCTGGATATACTGACCCAGGGAATGGAGATCTGTTGTAAAATGAACAGAAGTAGGAAATATGCCTTTGTGTTCTTTGCCTTCACTCTCGCCATAGAGCTGCTTCCACCATTCTGAAAGGAATTGCAGCTTGGGGTTATAGTTGGCCAGTATTTCAATTTTTTTTCCTTTTTTATATAGTTCGTTTCGTGTGGCCGCATATATAGAAGCCATGTTTTCTTCGAAAGGGATGTCCGGTCCTGTTAGCTGTTGCATGGAACGGGCGCCTTGTATCAGTAATTCAATGTTTTTTCCGGCAATGGCGATGGGAAGCAGGCCGACCGGCGTTAATACAGAGAACCTTCCGCCAATATCGTCAGGTATGATGAATGAACGATAACCATTGTTATCCGATAGTTTTCGCAGCGCTCCGGAATCATCATCTGTGATGGCAATGATCCTGTTTTTTGCTTCATCTTTCCCATATCGTTCTTCCAAATCCTTTTTCAGTACCCTAAAAGCAATGGCTGGTTCTGTGGTCGTGCCGCTTTTGGAAATTACCACCAGGGCATAGGACTTTTCTTTGAGGATTTCTCTGAGTTCATATAAATAGTCCTCACCGATGTTTGTTCCGGCAAAAAGGATAACCGGATCTTTTCGTTTGGATTTTAATCCTTCAAAACTGCTTGATAAGCCTTCTATGACTGCTTTTGCACCCAAATAAGAACCACCAATGCCTATTCCTACCAATACATCAATTTTTTCTCTGAGATATTGGGCGGTTTCATTGATTTCTTTGATGTCCTCCGGCTTGATCGTAGAAGGCAGGTCCAGCCAGCCTAAATAATCATTGCCTTTGCCGGTTTTGTTATGCAAGGTTTTCAGATGCTGATTGGTTTCTTCTTTATAATCGAGTATTCTTTCTCTTGGGACAAACCCTTCTACTTTGGTTATGTCCAGTTTAATATTATCCATAGGCTGGTTTTCTTAGTTTCAATGGTTAAAAATAACGTTAATAATTTGTGATGATATCTGAGCCACTATACATTTATTAATCCGATAGCCAGGCTTTTACATCCTCCGGAGAAGGATTTATCAGGCCCAGTTTATTTTTCTTATTATAACTGCACAGGTCATTATGCAATTTTCCTGCTTTTATATTTTCTAATTCCTGTACGGTTTTAAATCCCAATTGTTGCAGGACAGGCACCCATTCACTGGGAATGCCTTTTTCCAGGAATTTATTTTCTGCGTCCACGTTTTGCTTTTTTTCGGGTTTCATTTGCGGAAAAAAGATGACTTCCTGAATGGATGGCGCATTGGTCATGATCATGGTAAGCCGGTCAATACCAATTCCCAGTCCGGCTGTTGGAGGCATTCCGTATTCCAGCGCCCGGAGAAAATCTTCATCAAGCACCATGGCCTCTTCATCTCCTCTTTTCCCTAATGCAAGCTGTTCTTCAAACCTTTCCCTTTGGTCAATCGGGTCATTCAGCTCAGAGAACGCATTACAAAGTTCCTTTCCATTGACGATGGCTTCAAAACGCTCTACCAGTCCCTCTTTTTCCCTGTGTTTTTTCGCTAAAGGCGACATTTCAATGGGATAATCCGTGATAAATGTAGGTTGGATGAGTCGGTTTTCTACCTTTTCTCCGAATATCTCATCGATAAGCTTGCCTTTGCCCATGGTCTCGTCTATTTCAACATTTAGTTCCCTGGCCGTTTTAGCCAGCTGCTGCTCATCCATTGCTGAAATATCAATCCCCGTATATTCCTCGATGGCTTCAAACATGGTATATCTTTTCCATGGCCTTTTGAAATCCACCATGTTTTTCCCCACCTTTATTTCGGTGGTTCCATGAATATCCAGGGCCACTTTTTCTATCATCTCTTCCACCAGGGCCATCATCCAGTTGTAATCTTTGTAGGCAACATATAGTTCAATCTGAGTGAATTCAGGGTTATGAAAGCGATCCATTCCTTCATTTCTGAAGTCTTTAGAAAATTCGTAAACCCCATCGTAACCTCCGACGATTAGGCGTTTTAAATATAGTTCATTGGCTATTCTAAGGTATAAGGTCTGATTCAGGGCATTGTGCTTAGTGGTAAATGGTTTGGCAGCGGCCCCTCCGTAGATAGGCTGGAGTACTGGTGTTTCCACCTCAAGATAGTCTTTGTTGTTTAAAAATTCCCGCATGGAATTCATTATTATTGTCCGCTTCAGAAAAATATCTTTTGTTTCCGGATTTACCACCAAATCGACATACCGTTGCCGGTATCTTTGTTCAGCATCAGTAAAGGCATCGTAGGTTTTGCCGTCTTTTTCTTTTACAATGGGCAGGGGCTTCAACGACTTTGAAAGGAGTACCAGTTCTTTTACGTGGATGGAAGTCTCCCCCATTTTAGTAACAAACACAAATCCTTTTACACCAATAATGTCGCCAATATCCAGTAGCTTTTTAAAGAAAGTGTTATAATAGGAGGTATCTTCTTCACCGGATATATCATCCCTTTTAAGGTATATCTGAATTCTTCCCTGACTGTCCTGTAGCTCGGCGAATGATGCATTGCCCATAATTCTGCGTGCCAGCATGCGGCCGGCGAGACAGACATCCTGGAAGTTGTTTTTATCCGGATCGTAAAGGTTTAATATTTCTGCTGTATTGGTGTTAACGGGATATTCATCAGCAGGATAGGGTTCGATGCCCATTTTCCTGATTTCTGACAGGGTCTCTCTTCTAATTCTTTCTTGCTCAGTATATTGTATCTCAGACATTATGAAATTTTTTTTGCAAACGTACATAATTTTTTTTAGTCAGAATATAAATACGCCATGAAACCAAAAATATTTAGTGAAAAATAAAAAATATTTATTTTTGACAGGCTAATACAAAAATGAATGCTATGCCGGAGTTATCCTATGAACATGGAACATCTCAAATCCCTTTATTGGGAGAGACCATTGGCGAGAATCTAAGAAAAACCGTTGAAAAATTCCCTGATCGAGATGCACTTGTGGTAATATCTCAGGATTACAGGGCGACCTACCGGCAATTCTGGGACCAGGTAACCGGGGTGTCAAAAAGTTTAATGGCTTATGGTATTGAAAAAGGCGACAGGGTTGGCATTTGGGCTCCAAACCGGTATGAATGGGTACTTATTCAATATGCCACGGCCCGGGTGGGTGCCATCATGGTAAACATTAATCCGGGTTACAAGACAACCGGATTGAAGTTTGCGCTGAATCAGTCCCGAATCAATTTACTCATCACCTCCAGGGGGTTCAGGGACACCGATTATATTGAAATCCTAAACCGGGTGAGACCGGAAAGCAAATATCCGGAGCGTACCATGACTATTGATGATAACTGGCAGGATTTTATTGAATTCGGAAAACAAATCCCGGATGAAAAGCTCCATAAGAGGGAAGAAATGCTTCAGTTTGATGATGCCATCAATATTCAATATACTTCGGGTACAACAGGATATCCGAAAGGAGCTACCTTGTCACATCATAATATTCTGAACAATGGATTTTTTATCGGGGAGCGGTTAAAATACACCGAATACGACAAAGTTTGTATTCCGGTGCCTTTCTATCATTGTTTCGGAATGGTATTGGGCAACCTTGCCTGCACCACGCATGGTTCCTGTATGGTTATACCCGGTGAATACTTCGTTCCGGAAAATGTTCTGAAAACCGTTGAGCAGGAAAAATGTACTTCACTTTATGGGGTGCCGACCATGTTTATTGCAGAACTGGATCATCCGGCTTTTGATCAATTTGATTATTCATCATTACGGACCGGTATAATGGCCGGGGCGCCTTGTCCCGTGGATACGATGAAAGCCGTGCAATCGAAAATGAATATGAAACAAATCACGGTTTGTTATGGGATGACAGAGACTTCGCCGGTTTCAACGCAGACCATGCCGGATGACAGGCTAGATAAAAGGGTATCCACAGTAGGAAGGGTTCATCCGCATGTTGAAATTAAAATCATTGATCCGGATTCAGGCATGATTGTCCCAAGAAACACAGAAGGCGAACTCTGCACACGGGGCTATTCAGTCATGCTGGGATACTGGGATAATGAGGCGGATACCCTTAAAGCCATTGATGAAACCAACTGGATGCATACAGGCGACCTGGCTGTAATGGATGAAGAAGGCTATGTGGTTATTAAAGGCAGAATAAAAGATGTCATACTCAGGGGAGGTGAAAACATCTCTCCCCGGGAAATTGAGGAGTTCTTAATCGGTCATGAGTCCATTGGCGATGTTCAGGTAATTGGTGTACCGGACAAGAAATACGGGGAGGAAGTCATGGCATGGGTCAAGCTAAAAGAAGGTTACCAGACAAACAAAGAGGAATTGATCAATTATTGTAAGGGACAGCTGGCCACTTTTCAGATACCCAAGCACTGGAAGTTTGTGGATTCATTTCCCATGACCGTGACCGGAAAAATCCGTAAAGTTGAAATGCGCGAAATTTCTGTAAAAGAACTGGGTAAACAGGCATAAAATCAGGTCAGTGATGACAAGGCCAAACATTTGCAGGAGACATAACCCTGTGGAGCCCTCATAAGCCAAATAAATGCAGGAACATTATTCTGTGGGGCCCTCATGAGCCAAATATTGCAGGAGCATAATCCTGTGGGGCTCTCATGAGCCAAATAAATGCAGGAATATTATTCTGTGGGGCCCTCATAATTGAATAATCCCGGAGAGATTATTACCTATAAATATTGACAAAAAGAAAACCCGCTAATACTTCTTAAACCCACTAAATAATGGCAAGGGATTGTTTTGATTTAAAGCGTAAAATAAAAAAGTTGAAGGAAACTTGTTTACCAGAAATCTGTCACCAGCATATAATGGCAG
>CAYFUP010000089.1:10279-12956 GCA_964346235.1 uncultured Bacteroidales bacterium
CATGAATGACAGGAGTGAAAAAAAATTTGTTATAAGCGCTAGTTTTCAGAGCGTTTAAGGGTGTCTTCCAGGTTGCGACAGGGAATAATCTGAATTCCGGTATAATAGAAATGAATAATTTCAGGATATTTTTTACCCTGTCTGGCCATTTCCATCGCACCTTCCTGGCTTAAACCAACGCCATGACCATATCCTTTGCCAATGAATGTGATGCTGTCCTGCTGGGCTTCAATCGCAAAAAAAGAAGAACGAAATTGAAAATCTTTCCGGATTTTATTAAAACTGATGGAATCGTTATTTAAAAGAAGATACTTCTTTCTTGAGTTTACATTTTCCGGAAAGGAAGAAGGATTCATTCCATTGTTTTTTAAATATGAGTTCCATCTGTGGGAAGGTATTTTCTTTTGCCAGCTATAATTATTGCCTTTTAAGCTATAAGGATCGTTCACTGACAAGAGATAGGGTTTTTGAGAAATCCATATGTCCCCAGAGTTTGCAGTCTCCCCACCGCTATTGGAGTGAAAGGCGGCTTCTATTAAATCGTTGTCTTTGTCCACGAGCACCAATCCGCGGGTATCCAGACAAGCTTTGTAGATGGCAGGATTTTGATAACTCATGCTTTTATAAGCCTGACAATGAACTCCATCACATAAGTTAAATCCTTCTCCTGCATGTTTATGAAGGTTTTTGATGGCATAGGTACGGCATATAAGTGCCTGTGATTTATAAAATTCAGGCAGGGCAGACGGACCGCCTTCTGTTTCGACAACGCCGGCAATGTAAGATTCAAATGCTACATCGTTAATGATTTGCAGATGATGATTATTGGAAATGATGATTAAGTTTCCAGTATAAATTCTGTCAGCTAAAGAAGGTATCACCGGTTTGATTTTAAAAACAGCCTGATCCGATTCAGCATGTATTTCAAACGATTTGAATACCCCGAGCAGTTTGTCATTGTTTCTGATATGCAGTTCATTATCAATGCGGGTTACATAGTATATTTGATTGTTTTTAAAATCCACGGACTTTTTATTGGATATGAGTTTGTATTTTCCCTTTAAAGGAGTAAAAAGGAAGGCATGCACCAGGTAATCGTTAAACAATCCTATTTTAATGTTTTGTGCCGGGGTAATCTCCGGAATCAAAAGCATCAGGATAAAAAACGGAAGAAATTTTTTCATTTGCCTCCGAAATAGCAGGTTAATAGATTTTCATTTCAGCAAATAAACTAAGATTTCATTGAATTATAAAAAAATCACAACTTTTGAAATTAACAACTTATTAAGTTATTGTAAAAGAGAGGTTTATGTTGATAATGGCCGGTAAATACATACATAAGCCTGATAAGAAATAAATGTGTAAGTCGATGGTTAATTCACCATGGATGGGTTGAGCATTGAACAGGATGAATGGAACGATGAATGGAAGGGTTGAGCATTGAATAATTTCATATAATTCAGCTAAATTATCATTGATTTCGGTGATGCAAAAGTTGTAGGATTTTTTCGGCGATTCGCTTAGAGGCCCCGGGTTCCCCGAGTAATGTTCGAATCTTCTGATAGTCTTTTTTCATAGAATCAATGGTGTGCCTGTTGTATATTATTTTGTCCAGTTCATTCATGAGCACCCTGGTATTAAACTTATGCTGAAGCAATTCTTTTACAGCTTCTTTATCTAAGATAATATTGACCAGTGAAAAATATTTAATATGGACAAAAAACTGTCCGATAAAAAAGGTGATTTTGCTGGTGGCGTAGCAAACAATCTGAGGGGTTCCTACCAGGGCTGTTTCCAGGGTAGCCGTACCAGAAGTTACAATGGCCGCTTTTGAATGATGCAGCAATTCGTAATTCTGGTTAAAAACCAATTTCACCGGCTTATCACCGATAAATGACTGGTAATATGCTTTGTTGAAGAAGGGGGTAGCGGCAACAACAAACTGGAATTCAGGGTAATTATCAACTATAGACAACATGGTGGGGAAAATTCGTTCAATTTCCTGCTGCCGGCTTCCAGGCATCAGGGCAATGATTGGATCATCACTGAGTTCATTTAGCGTGGTGAATTCATGAAAAGAGGGTGTATTGGCCATTTTGTCATCAATTTTATCCACCAGGGGGTTCCCTTCAAAGTGAACAGGATAGTGATGTTTCTGATAGAAATCCACTTCAAAAGGAAAGATAACAAACATTTCATCCACATAGGCCTTGATTTTTTTTATGCGGGATTCTTTCCAGGCCCATATTTTGGGAGAGATATAATAAAACACGGGGATGGATAGTTGTTTGGCATATTGAGCCATGCGCAGGTTAAAAGCGGGATAATCTATTAGGATTAACACATCAGGCTGCAGGTTCTTGAGGGTCAGTTTGGAAAATTTTAAGTTATTGATGACCTTATCGAGATTTTTAACCACTTCGATGAGTCCCATATAAGCCAGTTCACGATAGTGCCTGATGATCCTGCCGCCGGCCTTTTCCATAAGATCACCCCCAAAACATATGAATTCAGCCTGGAGATCTTTTTTTTTCAAGGCGGTGATCAAGTTGGATCCATGCAAATCACCGGATGCTTCCCCTGCTATAATGAAATAAGTCAATGGCAAAATGTAATGTTTAACAATGAATTATTTGATAAAAGCTGTCAAGCCAAAGCTAAGAAAATAATTTCAAAC
>CAYFUP010000090.1:0-12931 GCA_964346235.1 uncultured Bacteroidales bacterium
TGATCAAAATGGAGGTTCCATATGACCTTATAAAAAATAATTTTGAACATATGAATGAAGGGGTTTTTTCAAAGTTTTATATTCATTCTTTTTATTAATCATCATTTTGTTTTATTTTTGATCCGTTAAAGCCCTCTTTAAAACGGTTTAAAATATGTATTGATCGATTCATTAAAAACTGGTTTTAATTGGGTTCATTTGAAGTATTTAATTATTTCAAATGACCGTCAGTTACATTTAAATTAATATAAACATAACATCATTTCATTAAATGAAACAAAAAGGCAGTCAATTATCAGCATTAGTAATTTTAAGGGTTCTTATCGGCTGGCATTTTTTATACGAAGCACTGGTTAAACTGTTGAATCCTGATTGGTCAGCATACGGTTATTTAATAAGCTCAGAAGGCTTTTTGTCCGGGGTTTTTCAGTCCATGGCAACCAATGAATCACTGTTGTCAGTCATCAATGTCCTGAACCAATGGGGACTTTTCTTAATCGGTCTGGGTTTATTCCTTGGAGTCCTGACCCGTCTTTCCTGCTATTTAGGAGTTTTATTGTTATTGTTTTATTATCTGGCTCATCCTCCATTCGTTGGGGTTGATTATGCCTATCCAACCGAAGGCAATTATTTACTGGTCAATAAAAACTTAATTGAAATGTTTACCCTTATCGTCATATCATTATTTCCAACAGGTTTATTTGTAGGACTGGACAGGATCCTGTTTAAAAAGAAAAGGCTGACATACATTGAACCAATTGAAAACAATGTTTAATTTGATTCAATCATAAATAAAATAATACATGGGAATTAACAGAAGGGATTTATTAAAATCATTGGCCACATTACCGGTACTTGGTGCATTCGGTTTTATATTCAACTGGGATTATAACATCTATAAAAATGAAAAAGCGCGGAAAGAAAAGTTTATTAGCAACCTGAACATCAATCCGAAATATCCCCCTGAACCGCTTCCTTTGAAAGGCGATCCAATAAAGGTGGGCATTATAGGGACCGGAACCAGAGGGACACAGCTTTTAAAAGCTTTGGGTTTTATGCATCCGGAAACCTTGGAAAGCTGGAAAAAACACCAACCTGATCGTTATCAGGAATTCATGGAACAGGAAAAGTTAAACATTAAAGTGACTGCCATATGCGATTTATTTGACTATCAAGCAAACAGGGCCATTGAAGCAGTCGGTCACCATGACGAAAAACCGCGCAGATACAAAACTTACCAGGATTTATTAGATAAATCAGGGGTTGATGCTGTGGTGATAGCGACTGCAGACTTGTGGCATGCTCCCATAGCCATTGCTGCCGCCAAGGCAGGTAAGCATATATACATTGAAAAACCTTTGACCCATAAAGTCAATGAACTTTATGAGCTTAGAAAAGTTGTCAATAACACAGGAATTACCTTCCAGCTTGGACATCAGCACAGGCAGCATCAAAGCAACTATACCACCAGGGATCTGTTAAATAAAAATGTGATTGGTCATATGAATCTAATCCAGACCACCACCAACCGGAACTCTGATAATGGCGCCTGGCAATATTCTATGTATCCTGATCAACCGGATAGTTCCATTAACTGGAAACAATATATCAATGGTTATTATGATATTCCGCTAAACCGGGAATATTTTTTCAGGTGGAGAAAATACTGGAAATTTGGTTCCGGTCTCACCGGTGATTTATTAACCCATGAATATGACCGGTTAAACTTCATCACCGGAATGGGCATTCCGGAATCAGTGAATGCTTCAGGAGGCATATACACGCACAGGGATGGCAGGAACGTTCCGGATGTGATGCAGGTAGGTATGGAATTTCCTGAATATTTTAAAGCCACCAACCAGGAGAGGGGTAAAGTTAAAGGAATGTCATTTTTTTACAGCGCTTCCCTGGGAAACCAATATAAGCGGGAAACCTTGCTTATGGGGCATGATGGGACCATCAAACTGGGCAACGATCTGGCCCTGTGGATCGATGAAAACTCCACGCGGTATCAAAAGGAACTTGAAAAAGGAATTATCAGTCCGGATACTCCAATAGTCGGACTTACCGGTAAAAACGGCAAAATTGATGCTTCCACTTCTGCTACCGCACAATATTTCGCCAATAAAGGTTTATTATACGACTACCGGGAAGGCAAAAGAGTGGATATTACCCATCTTCATATGAAAGAATGGTTTTCATGCATTGGTTCCGGCAAAAAACCAAGTTGCCCGATAGATGTAAGCTTTGAAGAAGCAATCACCGCTATAATGGCTACCCTGGCATACAAAACCGGAAAAAAAGTGACATGGGATAAAAGCAAAGAAAAGATAATCATACCAGATCTCAGTAATCCTGATTTGGATGAAATATTAATCGCATAACATGATATAGCTTATATTTAAACTATGGACAGAAAACTCAGAATGGGAATGATAGGTGGCGGAAAAGGATCTTTCATCGGAGGTGTGCACCGGATGGCTGCCATCATGGACGGTAAGATTGAACTTGTTTGCGGTGCTTTCAACAGCAATGCAAAACGATCAAAAGAAACCGGAAGGGAGCTGTTTCTTCCCGATGACAGGGTATATAATGATTTCAGAGAAATGATCCGGAATGAAAAAAAATTGCCCTCCGGAGAAAAAATGGATTTTGTTTGCATTGCCACCCCCAATAACATGCATTACGAACCAGCCAGATTGGCACTGGAAAATGGGTTTCATGTTATATGCGATAAACCGGTCACTTACAATCTTGATGAAGCCAGAGAATTAAAAAAGATGGTGGATGATTCCGGACTTATATTTTGTCTGACCCATAATTACACAGGATACCCCATGGTAAAGCAGGCAAAGGAGATGTGCCGGCTTGGTAAACTGGGAAATGTCAGGAAAATAGTGGTGGAATATCCGCAGGGATGGCTGACTGGCAGGCCTGAATTATCGGGACAAAAACAAGCCAGCTGGAGAACCGATTCCAGTATTTCCGGACTCAGTTGCAGCATGGGAGATATCGGAACCCATGCTGAAAACCTGACCGAATATATCACCGGACTAAAGATTCATGAATTATGCGCAGATCTCTCGACCATAGAAGAAGGAAGAGCGACAGACGATGATGGCAGCGTATTGATAAGGTTTGATAACGGGGCCAAAGGCATTCTGTATGTAAGTCAGATCAGTGTGGGAGAAGAAAATGGATTAAAGATCAGGATTTATGGAGAAAAAGCCGCTTTGGAATGGGTGCAGACCGAACCAAATACCCTCCAGGTTAAATACCAGGATAAACCCATGGAAATATACCGGACAGGAATCGATAATGGCTATCTGGAACCGCTGGCTTTGAAAAATACCCGGATTCCTTCGGGTCACCCGGAAGGATTCATCGAAGCATTCGCCAATATATATTCAAACTTTGCCGATGCACTCAGCGCTTTCATTCAGAATCAATCAGCTGCGGATTATGTGGAGTTTCCAACCATTGATGACGGGTTAAGGGGCATGGCCTTTATTGAATCAGTAGTAAATTCGAGTAAATCAGATAAAAAATGGTATCCCTTTTTGGATTATTAAAAGAAAAGCTGAATGGTAAGTAAATACTTAAATCCTAAAAACTATAATTATGGAGAATAAAAATGAATCCTCAAGACTCACCAGAAGAGACTTTCTGGGCAAGACAGCTGCAGCAACCGCTGCATTCACTATTGTGCCAAGTTATGTAGTCAGTGGACTGGGCCACAAAGCCCCGAGTGATAAACTCAATATCGCCGGCGTGGGTATAGGTGGCCGGGGCGGTTCCGTTGTCAGGGCCATGAACAGTGAAAACATCGTAGCCCTGTGTGACATTGACTGGAAATATGCTGCTTCCACCTTTGAAGAATATCCCAATGCAAAAAAATACTGGGATTGGAGAAAAATGTTTGATGAAATGGCTGATGACATTGATGCTGTGGTGGTAGGAACACCCGACCATGCCCATGCCATCATATCGATCAATGCCATGAAACTCGGCAAACATGTTTATTGCGAAAAGCCTTTAACTCATGCAGTCTGGGAATCCAGGGAAATGACCCGGATTGCCAATGAATACAAAGTCGTCACCCAAATGGGTAACCAGGGAAATTCTAGCGACGACATTCGTAAAATATGTGAATGGATCTGGAATGATGAAATTGGAGAGGTCGAAGAAGTGCACACCTGGACAAACCGTCCGATATGGCCGCAGGGACTGGAAAGACCGCAAAAAGGACAGTGGGTTCCGGATCATCTGAACTGGGATTTATTTATTGGTCCAGCTAAAATGAAACCCTACCATTCCATCTTTCACCCCTGGAACTGGCGCGGATGGTGGGATTATGGCACCGGAGCACTTGGAGATATGGCTTGTCATATAATGGATCCGGTCTCCATGGCCCTAAAACTAAAATATCCCACCAAAGTTCAGGGAACTTCCACACAAATAAACACCGAATCGGCTCCGGAAGCAGAAATGGCCCAGTTTGTATTTCCGGAAAGGGATAAGCATAAAAAAGTTAAAATGCCTGAGGTAAAAGTTACCTGGTGGGATGGTGGCTTCCTTCCTCCAAGACCGGATGAATTGCCTGACGGTGTAGAAATGGGCAAAGACAAGGGCGGCGGATGCCTTTTTATAGGATCTAAAGGAAAATTGATGTGCGGCGTATATGCCCGTCATCCATGGATACTTGGAAGGAATGAAGAACCGGATGCTCCGAAAGTGTTGAGAAGAATAGGACTGAGCCATGAAATGGACTTTGTAAGGGCTTGTAAAGACGGATATGAAAAATCTGTTGAGAATGATACCTTACCCAGCTCTAATTTTAATTATTCAGGCCCGCTGAATGAAATGGTGACCATGGGTGTTGTCGCAGTAAGACTGCAAAGCCTGAAACGGGAACTTGAATGGGATGGTGAAAATATGGAATTCACCAATATTTCTGATAATGATGAGCTCAGGGTTGTAAAATCGGATGAGTTTGAAGTCATTGACGGACACCCGCACTTTGATACCCAGTATGTTACCATGAACGCCAAAGAAACGGCTAAAGAATACATTAAGCATACTTACAGGGATGGATGGACGTTATAAAAAACCATAATTGTTTGATAAGAATTGTATATTTTATATTTTTATCATTGAAATTTAAAAATTAAAAACCATGAAAGTAAAACAATATTTAACCCTGGTAACCCTGAGCGTTGCACTCATCTTCGGTGCATGCCAGTCAGGGGCGAAAAAATCAGAAGGTGAAACCGATCAGGAAAAAAAACAGGAAACCATGGAAGCTGCTGAACCCAATACTTTGACAGAACAGGAAAAAGAGGATGGATGGACACTGCTCTTTGACGGTGAAACACCAGGCAAATGGCGTGGATATCTGAAAGACCATTTTCCGAAAGCCTGGGTAGTCGAGGATGGAGCACTACATATCCAGGGTTCAGGCAGAGGAGAAGCCGGAGCCGAAGATGGCGGTGATATCCTGTATCCTGAAAAATTTTCGAATTTTCACTTAAAACTGGAATGGAAAGTATCCAAAGGTGGTAATTCCGGAATCTTTTACCTGGGACAGGAAGATGAACAATTCAATGCCATTTGGCAAACGTGTCCAGAATACCAGGTACTGGATAATGAAAACCACCCGGATGCCATGCTCGGAGAAGATGGCAACAGGCAAGCCGGTTCGTTATATGACCTTATACCTGCCAATCCGCAGAATGCCAATCCATTCGGTGAATGGAACAGCGCTGAGATTATTGTATTTAACGGAACCGTTGTGCATAAAATGAATGACGAAACCGTCGTTGAATATCATCTTTGGACTCCGGAATGGAATGAAATGGTGGCAGAAAGCAAATTTCCTGATTTTAACGAAAACTGGGCCGATGTGGCCAAGGAAGGCTATATTGCCTTGCAGGACCATGGCGATGATGTGTGGTTCAGAGACATAAAAATTAAAGAATTATAGCGAAAACCTTCATCTATGGAAAAAGACGCAGCCTTGATAAAATGTTATTTTATTAATCCATGAGAGCTGCGTCTTTTTTTTCTTTATTGCCTGAAATTAAAAAATCCTAACCATGACTCCCTCATAAGCGCCCGTTTACAAAATGATATGAACCGAGCTTGCGAGCTCGCCGAAGGCAAATAAGCATGAGGACTCCATAAAGTTTGAAAAATAAAAGCTGGTTATAGAATTGATTATTTATGAAAAACAAGAGTTTAAATTAAAATTTATCTCACATGAACCAAAACCGAAGATCCTTTTTAAAAAACAGCCTGGCCTTTTCAGCCGGCATAGCTTTAAGCAGTTTCCATCATCCATTGTTTGCATCGAAAACATCTACCAATGGTGATTTTAAAATATCACTTGCCCAATGGTCCTTTAACAACACATTGTTTGACAATGAATTCTCCAACCTTGATTTTCCGGTAAAAGCCAGGGAACTGGGCATTGATGCTGTGGAGTACGTGAACCGGTTCTTCGAGAATGCCGGTGAAAAATACCTGCACCGCTTATTGAATGTCACCAATGATAACGGAGTAAATAACCTGCTTATCATGGTTGACGGAGAAGGAAATTTGGGAGATACCGACTCAACGGCAAGAAAACAATCCGTTGAAAATCATTATAAATGGATTGACGCAGCCAAATTTCTGGGTTGTCATTCCATCCGGGTGAATGCCAGAGGGCAAGGCACCGCTAAGGAAGTGGCAGATGCTGCTGTGGATGGACTTGGCAGATTAACCGAATATGGAAAACAATCTGAAATCAACGTCATCGTGGAAAATCATGGTGGCTATTCTTCCAATGGTCAATGGCTGGCCGATGTGATAAGCCGGGTCAACAGTTCCTATTGCGGAACGCTGCCTGATTTTGGCAACTTCTGTATAGAATTTAAAAATACCAATGGAAACCGCAAGTGTGTTGAAGAATATGACCGTTACAAAGGCGTTAAGGAATTAATGCCTTATGCCAAAGGAGTAAGCGCCAAATCCTATGATTTTGATGAAGATGGTTATGAAACGACCATTGATTATGAAAAAATGATCAGGATAGTAAAGAAGAGTGGATATAAAGGCTATATAGGGATTGAATATGAAGGCAAGAGGTTATCGGAAGAAGCAGGTATTCTGGCTACAAAAAAAATGTTGGAAAAAGTATTTCAAAAAATATAGGGATTTGTATTTATCATTTGAGGGCATCGATCAATAGTTTCTTCTTATGGATATCACCACCCCGCTGAAAACAATTAAAAGCATGCCCAGTATGGTATAAACATCCGGAAACCTATCGCCCAGAAAAAATCCCAGCATGATGGCAAATGGAATATTGGCATAACCCACGGTTGAAATAACTCCTGCCTTTTCTTCTCCATATGCTTTGGTAATGAATATCTGACCGGTCATGGCCGTAAGTCCAACCATAATCACCCATAACCATTGAATCCCCTCGGGCAGTTTAAAAGGAGTAAATAGAAAATCAATCTCCGGAACGTCAGCAAAAGACGAGACAGTCATCAATAATATGGATAAAAATGTACCCCAGCCCATAAAAGAAAGCACAATGCTTCTTGTTTCATGGTGTTTTTTCAATTCCCTCACTGAAGTATATGCTGCACCGGCAGCCAGTCCATTAAATATTCCCAATAAATCGGTTTTAATGTTGCCATCAAATTCAGGCCGGAAAACAAACAAAATTCCTATAAATCCTGTAAATACAGCCACCCATCCCCAGATGTTCAGTTTCTCCTTAAGAAAAAAGAATGACAACACAGCGACAAATATCGGAGAGGTCTGAATGTAAGTAATGGCTTCGCCCAAACCAATGTGACTCATATTATAAAATAGTGCAAAAAGAGCCAGGGAACCGATGAATCCACGGAACATGAGCAGAAAAAACCGCTTTCCTGGATTCCTTAACGGTCGTTTAATGACAGAGGATAATATAAAAGTCAGGCCTACAATATTTCTGTAAAAAACGATATTGACCGAACTCATGGAACGTCCCGCAAGCTTAACGAAGGCACCCATTACAGCAAAGACAAAAGCCGCAAAAAGCATATAAAGGATGCCTTTGCTTACCCTTATAGAGAAGCGGGGAGAACGACTTTTTAGGATCTTTTCTGCCACGTTTACTGTTTTAGGTTTGTTAAACTATTTCTCAGCTGAAATGTTGAGCTTTTTAATAACATGTTTATCAATTTAATCATGGAAAAGTATAAAAATCTAAAATATGTCCCCGAAATATGTCCCCGTTGCGGAAATTCTTTTCAGTGCTCAAAAGATTGCTGGTGCATGGAACAGGAAATATCTGCCTCCGTCAGGGAAAAGATAAATGCTGATTATGAGGAATGCCTTTGTCAGCGCTGCCTGAATGAACTGGTTAACCTGTATTCCCCATCGCATTAGCAATGGCATTAATACATTGCAGCAGCTTCATCTGGGCTTTTTCTGCTTCATGATATGTTCATCAGTGGCGGCAATGCTGCTGTCAATATTGGTCAGCAAATATCTGATATAAGGATCGGAAGGTACAAGACGCTATAATTGCTCAAACCATTCCGGATAATCATTCATCCTTTTTTCCAGTGTTCTTCCTACCCCAAACCAGCTGGTTAAATTATACCGGGACTGTCTCCAGCTGAATATTCAGGGGATGGCCCTCAAATCATCCAGGCTTTGTTTTCCGCTCCTCCTTGAAGGCCGGAGCCTATTTTGCTGGACTCAATGGCTTCAATGGGCGTAGCCTGCCTGAAAGCGGTAAATGATTTTTTGTATGAAGTAAAACCACATTTAATTATTCGGTATTTTAAATATCTCCGGAACTAGCGGGCTTAGTGAAAAATTCTTAAGGGAAAATTACTCGATTCTTTCATAAGCGCCCAGATCGGGGCCTTTATCGCTTAACCGTCTGTTGCCGTTATAATCCGTGGGGTATTTTCTGGCAATGGATATATCTCCTGCATCCTGTGCCTCTGTCAGGGTGTCCAGCTCATAATTAAACTCATCCGGACTGATGAACAATGAATCCGATACTTCCGTGATGGACTCATGAAATAGGACTTCCTCAGGTTTTTCATAATTTTCCGGCACTTTAAGCAGGCAATAATCAAACTCGGGGCTAAAAGCCACCCCGGAGGTATCATCAAATAGCAGTTCATTTTTCAGGTTACCATATATAATGGTATTGCCAAAATAAGATTTTTCCAGATCCTGCTCAAAATATTCCTCTATGGTATCTTCTTTTTCGACATCATAATATTTGGAATAATAATAATTCGAAATATACACTGAAGGGGTAGAACGATTGGAAAAATTTTTCCAGTAATTGGCAATGGTGCAATGATAAAACTCCATGTTACCGCCCCTGCTTAAAAACAGGTTATAATGGCCGCTGTTGGCTATAATCGAATTATGCGCTGTAATGTTTCCCCCAAAGGCAAAAATGCCTGCAAAACTGCTGTTCTGAATGATGGTGTTTTTCAGGGTCAGATCCGGACCACTATATTTATTATGCTCCCCCAGCTGTATGCCTGCCGTGGCATTTTTTACAATGGCATAATTCATTTCATTGCCTTCACTTCCATCCAAAAAGGCAATGGCCCCCCATTGACCCGGCACATCATCATAAGGAAAACCGGGAAACAAATCATCCAGGCGATCTCCCTGAAAAACCACCGGCTCATCCAAGGTTCCCTTAACCACCAGGTTTCCTTTTACCACCATACTGGCATTTTTGTGAAAATGCACACGGGTTCCTTTTTCGATGGTAAGGGTCTCGAGTGAATCAACCAATACATTGAAGTATATCAGATAAGGTTTTTCATTTGTCCAGGTCTGTGTTTTTAAGGTGCGCGCAATAAAAAGATGCACATCCTGTCCCCATGCAAGTAAATTCACATCCTGCCGGTGTCCGTTGGTATTGAATATAATGGAATCTTCCACCACCATGGGACTGTTACCTCCTCCCGGATTGATGGTTAGTTCCACAAAAATATACAGGCTGTCTTTTCCCCGCACCCTGATGTTCCGGGCATGATTGGTTGCTTCTCCGTCAATATTCAACCTGAATTCCGAATCTGTTCCTTTGGCAAGTGAAATGGACGATATCACCACATCGTTATTATTCGGATTATATATTCTGAATCGCTTGGTGACAGATCCAACTTGTGAAAAGATGGTATCAAACATCACCGTATCGGTCGAAAAAGCCAACTTACCGGTCTCGTTGTACTGTTCCTCAAAGCAGGAGGTATATATGAGTGGTAATAAAATCGCGAGAATGAATAAATATTGCTTCATGCACATAATGGTATTTTATTGCTTCAGGATTGCAAAAATAATCAGGCAATCATTATTTAACCCATAAGTGATTATTTTTCTTATTGTCACTATTTGTGTGTTTTGCTCTATGATGGACTGTTCTTTATAACGTATTATCGGCGATGAAATTATATTTTTTCTCTGTGCTTATCATTTTTAAATAAAATTTAATTAGGTTTGTTCCCTTTCAAAAAATAATAATATAAATTAAAAATGACTGATAATAAAGTAATTCTAATGATTTTAGACGGATGGGGTATTGGCAATCAATCAAAAAGTGATGTCATCTATAATGCCCGCACTCCAAATATGGATAAACTAATGGAACAATATCCGAAATCCCGGCTTCTGACTTCTGGTGAAAATGTTGGCTTGCCAGAGGGACAAATGGGAAATTCGGAAGTGGGCCATCTGAATATTGGCGCAGGCCGGACTGTTTATCAATATTTCGTAAGAATCAACAAGGCCATTCAGGATAACAGCATCACCCAAAACCAGGTACTCACGGAAGCCCTGAATTATGCCAAAAGTCAGAATAAAAGTGTTCATCTCATTGGACTGGTTGGACATGGCGGGGTGCATTCCTCCAGTCACCACCTCTACAAACTGTGCGATATCACCAAAGACCATGGCCTCAATCATGTATATATTCATGCACTGACAGATGGAAGGGATACTGATCCGAAAAGTGGGTATGGATTTGTGAAGGAACTGGAAAAACACCTGGAACAATCAAATGGTGAGATTGCATCCCTGGTGGGGCGTTATTATACCATGGACAGGGACAAAAGATGGGAACGGATAAAAGAAGGGTATGACGCCATGGTTCATGGCAAAGGAAAGCCAACCGGAAATATACTTGAAGCCATACAGGAATCTTACGACAACGGGATAACAGACGAATTCATTCAGCCGGTGGTAAAAGTGGATGAGGAAGGCAAGCCGGTCAGTACCATCCAAGAGGGAGATGTGGTGATTTGCTTTAACTTCAGAACGGATCGTTTAAGGCAAATAACCAGGGCGTTAACCCAGGATGATTTACCGGAGCATGACATGCATACCATGAATCTTCATTACATCACCATGACCCCTTATGATGATACCTTCCGAAATGTGAAAGTTTTGTTTGACAAACAGGATATTTATAATACCCTGGGCGAAGTCATCGCCAGCAACAATAAGAAACAACTGCGCATTGCGGAAACCGAAAAATACGCCCATGTCACCTTCTTTTTCTCAGGAGGTCGTGAAAAAGAATTCAAAAATGAAAAAAGAATCCTTATTCCGTCACCAAAAGTACCTACATACGACTCAAAGCCGGAGATGAGTGCTCCGGAAGTAACGGAAGCTCTATTGAAGGAGTTGAACAACCAGGAAGCTGATTTCATCTGTCTAAACTTTGCTAACGGTGATATGGTTGGACACACCGGTGATTATGCGGCCATCAAAAAAGCCATCGAAACCGTGGATGATTGTGCAGGAAAGATTGTGGATGCCTCCCTGAAAAACGGATATATACCGATCATCACTGCAGATCACGGCAATGCAGACAATGCAGTTAATGAAGATGATTCAGTGAATACGGCACATTCTACCAATCCGGTTCCTTTCATCGTTGTGGATAAAAACATCAAATCTTTAGAAAACGGAATCCTGGCAGATATTGCACCGACCATTCTGGGGTTTTATGACATCACACCACCGGATGAAATGACGGGCAAAGATCTAGTTAACAAGTAAAAGGATTTTTCAGAAAATGATACAAATTGATGATAAAATTATAAGCGATGATGTGGTAGAAAAACAATTTGTATGCAATCTTTCCGCCTGCAAGGGCATGTGTTGCGTATATGGAGATTCGGGCGCTCCATTGGAAGAACATGAAAAATTGTTTCTAATTCATCAATATAAAAATATACATCCTTTTCTTACCGCAGAAGGCAAAGACGCCATAAAAAAAAACGGACTATTCTACAAGGACAGCGACGGGGATTGGGTAACAACGCTTATCGATGGCAAGCAATGCGCTTATTCAATAAGGCATAACAGGATTTATGAATGTGGGATTGAAAAAGCCTATGAAGCCGCTAAATTGGATGGCAACGCAGGCGAGGAAAAAGGCATTAAAAAACCCCTTTCATGCCATTTATACCCAGTCAGGATTACAAAACACCAGTCTTTTGAGGCGGTAAACTATGATAAATGGGATATATGCCAGCCCGCATGCGAAATGGGTAAAAAACTAAATGTTCCGGTTTACCAGTTCGTTAAAGATGCCCTTATCAGAAAATATGGCATGGACTGGTATCAAAAACTCCAGAAAGCAGCCATTTACCTGGAGTCAGAAATAAAGGAATAACCATCATGCAATGAACCATAAAGCCTATTCAGTGATTCTAAGCTACATTTAAAAGCCTTAAAAACATATATTTACACTTTATTAGTGTATGTGAGAAAACTACGTTTTTCCCAATGAAAAAAAGCCCTTCGGGAAATTTGAACAACATGTTGGTAAAAGTTTGAGGCCAAGCCTTCAATTATTCTAAAGTGGTTCTAAGAAGGCGTCAAGAACAAGGCATGTGAGCCTTAA
>CAYFUP010000091.1:0-12910 GCA_964346235.1 uncultured Bacteroidales bacterium
CTCTAAGCTACAATTAAAGCGTTTAAAAACAATAGTTTACACTTTTGTAGTGTATATGAGAAAACCAACAAATTACTCTAAAGTGGTTCTAAGCTACAATTAAAATATTTAAAAACAATGGTTTACACTTTTGTAGTGTATGTGAGAAGATTGGGATTTCTGGAAATCTAAACCACTAAATCATAGAATGGCAAACTTCCTCATCAGACATGGGAATTTCATCATATACGGTATCCCCAATTTTTATTTTGGCGGATTCTTTGTCAGCTGTTTTTGCATATTTCAAAATTACGCGACAAGCATATTTTTTTTCTTCTTCTTTGGCTAATCTGTCTAATAACGCATAAGGCGCATTGGTGATCTCCGGCATAATCTTTATAAAATTATCATCCTCATAATTTTGAATAAAAGCATTGTCCTGGTCATTTTTACCTAACAGCAAGACATAATCATTCACAAGGAAAAACCTTCCTATCCTGAGCAAAGGAAGATTATTCTGATTTAATTCATATTTAAAATGAAATATCTTTAATCGTTTGGAAAAGCTTTCATTGGAAAGGAAACAACCTTTTGAAACCAGATAATCCTTATAGTGATAAGTATGAAATAATTCCATGATAGGTTTTTTACTTTTACCGCTGAATGCCTTCAGTTTTTCCCGGTCCACCCAGCCTTCCTTTTCCGGGATGGTGGGTTTCAGCAATTTGGCTGATAAAGGTCTTAACAGGTAATCCCGGATTTCACCCAGCACTTCATCCAGGGCATTAAAATGAGCGGACAGCTGATCAGACGATTTCTGATCCAACACATCGCCGGAGATGATAAAATCAGCATTTGTATTCTTCATCCTTTCCCAGGCCATAAAGTAATAATTGGCTTTGTAATCAAGACAAGGATCGAGGTATTCATTAAACCCATGGATGGATTTATACAATGCTTTGTTTAGAAACTGATCGGAATCATCGATGATATGACAGTTGATTCCCAATTCATTGCAAATGGCATTAATGCGATCTTCATAATCATCCGTTTCCAGACCTATCTTCACATTTAAGGCCTCAACACCTATGTTCTGCTCCTGCATCAATCTCACAGCCAAAATGCTGTCAATCCCTCCGCTAAATAAAGCTATACATCGCATAATCTCTTTTTATTTGTCCATTTAACATGTAAAAATACGATTTTATTATCATATTCTTAATAAAGTAAATATTTTGTCCGCATTTCCCTAAATGCATTCAGTTCCTTCTGCCAGCTGTTTCTTATTTCATCTTCCGTTTTTCCTGATTCAACCTGTTTCTTCAGCTTTTCTGTCCCGGCCAGGTTGGTAAAAAATGCATTAAAAAATGGCTCTTTATTTTCCAGCTTCCGGTAAAAGTGCAACAGCCACTCCAGGTTTATCTCGCTTTTGTTTGAAAGTTCCTGTACGGATAAATTGGTCAGGTCTACCCCATAACAATGAAGCTGTTTATGCTTTGGATTTCTGCTTTCACCATCTATTGAACGGGGCATAAATGAAAACGAAGTATCGGGATAATCCGGATGGCCCAGTATCTGGAAAGGATGACGTGTCCCCCTGCCCACACTGAGGACGGTACCTTCAAATAAACCAAGAGAAGGGTAAAGATAAACAGCTCGCATATTTTTTAGATTTGGAGAAGGTTTTATGGGCAGATGGTACCTTGACTGATGATGATAGTTTTTACAGGGAATTACTGTTAAGTCACATTGGGCTTTTTCCTTCAGCCATCCTTCCCCGTTAATCATTCCGGCATATTCTCCGATGGTCATTCCATACACAAGCGGAACCGGATGCATGCCGACAAATGAACGGTGCGCCGGATTTAAAACCGGACCATCAATATAAAAACCATTTGGATTTGGCCTGTCCAGAATAATCAGCCCGACATTATTCTCAGCACAACTTTCCATTACATAATGCAGGGTTGATATATAGGTGTAATACCTGACACCCACATCCTGAATATCGAATAAAACCACATCAAGTCCGCTCATATCTTCTATAGTCGGCTTCCTGTGATTGCCATACAAGGAGATGATGGGCAAACCCGTCTTTTTATCCTTATGATCCGTCCATTTCTCCCCTGCTTCCGCCTCTCCACGAAATCCATGTTCAGGACTAAATATTTTTAATACTTGAACATTCAAGTTAATTAAGCTATCCACCAAATGTACTTCTCCGATAAATGAAGTATGATTGGCTACCACCCCTATTTCCTTGTTTTTTATCAGCGGCAAATATTTCTTCAACCTGGAAGCTCCGGGAATAATATTATTGTCATTCGACTCAGCCCGATGACATCCCTGAATAAAACAAAAAATAATCAGGAAAAACATGAGATTTATAAAAAATCTGGCAATTTCCAGTGGGTATTTTTTGCATTGTTTTTTCATGAATTGTCTTATTTAGTGGCTCTAAGAAGGCATCAATAACTGCGTTATGCTCACCTTAAGCAATAGTCATTTACAAGAAAACCATCTTATATTAAAGTGGTTTTTAAGAAATGCTCAAAATTACTAAAATTCCGTTTAATATATAATAAAATGGAGCACAGGGCGTTGACAGATCAGAATTGATCAGCGGAGGGTTCTGATGGATCCATGATTTTTTTTGAAGCTTTTGTATCTTTACACGCTAAATAAGCCACTTTAAAATTGTCAGTTGGTTTTCTTACATACACAATAAAAGTGTAAACAATTGTTTTTAAACGTTTTATATATAGCTTTTAATCACTAAATATACCTATCATCTTTGAATACAGCATTATTTTTTGCAAAAAGACTGTTTTCTGATAAGCGCACTTCTAAAGGGATTTCAAGACCCATTGTCACCATCGCAACCGCAGGTATATCTCTGGGACTGGCAGTAATGATTATTTCCGTTTTTATCGTGACAGGATTCAAAAAGGAAATCCGAAACAAGATAGTTGGTTTCTCTTCGCATATCAAAATTGAAAATTATAAAAACAATACTTCCTATCTAACCAAACCCATTGACAGAAATCAGGATTTTTTACCGCAACTCAGAAATGAGGAAGGCATTGCTCATGTGCAGACTTTTGCTACCATTCCGGGCATCATTACGACCAATGAACAAATTCAAGGCGTGGTGTTAAAAGGCGTGGACGAAAATTATGACTGGCGTTTTTTCAACAAACACCTAAAAAAAGGCCATACATTCAGCATCGCGGATACAACCACCACTGACAAAGCATTAATTAGCAGGGAGCTTGCTGATTTATTGAAACTGGATACCGGACATGCTTTCAGAATGTATTTTATCCAACAACCACCCCGGATGAGAAAGTTCAAGGTGGAAGGCATTTATGAAACCAGCATGGAAGAATTTGATAAACTATTCGTCATTGTTGATATAAAGCATGTCCAAAGGTTAAACAACTGGGACAAAAATCAGGTGAGCGGTTTTGAAATCATCCTGGATGATTATTCCGAGATTGATGTGATGACAGGCAGGGTGGATGAGATTGCAGGCTATCAATTTTCTGAAGAGGGGGATTTGCTTAAGACTTCCAACATCAAGGATATCTATGTTCAGATTTTTGATTGGCTGAATCTGCAGGATATGAATGTCTGGATTATTTTAACATTAATGGTTGTGGTGGCCGGATTCAATATGGTATCAGGACTGTTGATATTAATCCTTGAGCGCACCAATATGATTGGGATATTAAAAGCCCTGGGCGCGGAAAATATACTTATCAGAAGAATCTTCCTTTATCACTCAGGCTTTCTCATATCCAAAGGATTATTCTGGGGAAATGTCATTGGTGTCGGGTTATGCCTGGTTCAACTGATATTTGGTGTTATAAAACTGGACCCAACCTCCTATTACCTCGAAGAAGTGCCCATTCATTTCGATTTCATGAACTTACTGCTGCTGAACATTGGAACATTATTCATTACCCTCTTCATGCTGGTTTTTCCTTCTGTCCTAATTTCCCGCATCAGTCCGGAAAAAACCATTCGATATGAATAACCGGGTATGTATTGAAATCAGTTAAATGCTTTTAATCCCTTTTCAAGAAAATCAACATATCGCCCCACATTGGGATCATAATGTTTTGGTTCGGTTAACATTTTCGCATTCGGAGAGAGAAGCACATAAAACGGCTGAGTATTGGAATTAAACCTGGTAATCTGAAAGTCGGCATTTTTCTTTCCAATGGTTTTTTTTATTTTGCCGTCATACTCAGATGTTATCCATTCACTTTCAGGAAGTTTTGTTCGATCGTCAACATATAATGCGATAAGCACATATTCTTCCCGGAGTAACTTAAGTACTTCCGGATCTGACCATACCTGGCCCTTCATCTTTTTACAATTGCTGCAGGCATGTCCCTCGAACTCAAGCAAAACAGGCTTATTTAATTCTTTTGCACATTTCATTCCTTCTTCATAGTCAAAATACCCTTTCAATCCATAAGGAAAATCCAGGAACTCATCATATTTGGCATCACCTCCGCAAAAAGTAGGGCTTTGTTCTGATGGTGCTGTGGTTTTTCCATATGAAGTAATCATGCTGGTAAGATTGAAATTCTGATTTGACTCCGGAGGCAACAGCGGTGATATTCCCTTTAGCGGTGCGCCAAACAAACCGGGGATTAGATATACCACAAATGTAAAAACAGCAATGGCTAATAATAATCTCGGAAAACTGATATAGGGCAAATCAGCGTCATGGGCAAATTTTATTTTTCCCAGCAAATACATGCCTAATAGAAAGAAAGTAACTATCCAGATCGCCAAATAAATGTCCCTGGGAAGAATTCCTAAATGATAGGTTTCATCAATGATGGATAAAAACTTGAATGCGAAAGCAAAAATGATGAATCCCAAAACCACTTTAACCGAATTAAGCCATCCTCCGGATTTTGGAAGGCTTTTCAGCCAGGAAGGAAAGATGGCAAATAAAGTAAAGGGCAGGGCAAATGCCAGGGAAAACCCAAACATGCCCAAAGTCGGTTTAAGCACCGCACCACCGGCAGATTGCATCAAAAGCGCGCCTACAATGGGGCCGGTACAGGAGAAGGACACAATGACTAGGGTAAGTGCCATAAAAAACGATCCTGCATATCCGCCTTTATCCACTTGCTTATCTGTTTTGCTAACCAGGCTGTTCGGTAACACAATTTCGAACATGCCAAAAAATGAAGCAGTAAAAATGATGAAAAGTAAAAAGAAAATGATATTGGGTATCCAGTGTGTACTGATTTGGTTTGCAAAATTAGCACTGGCACTGGTCAGCGACACAATTAAGCCGATGGAAGTGTAAATAACAATGATGGAAACACCAAAAATCAATCCTTTAAGTATGGCCTGTCCCCTTCCTCCGCCGGATTGATTCATAAAGAAACTGACTGTCATTGGAATCATCGGAAAAACACAGGGGGTGAGTATACCGGCCAAACCAGCTAATAAAGATATCAGGAAAAAAACGAGGGTTGATTTATCTTCTTTTTCCGGGGAGGCTTCTGAAGTAATTGACAGATTGGTGACGCTTGATGTATCTTCAATTTTATCAGCGCCTGATTCATCGGCCTTTTGATTCCCTTCAATGCTGATATCTTCCCGGGCTATTTCTATGCCAGGTAACCCACCCTCTGTTTGTCCGCTGCCTGCTTCTTTACCGGCAGCTTCAAACTTCTCACTGTCTCCGAGCACCAGCTCAAAGTCATCTGATTTTGGCGGAAGACACCTGGTGTCGTCACAGCTCATATATTCAACAAATCCCGCTAAAATCACAGGCGCATTTGTATTCTTTTTCACCTTTTGTGTTAGCACCGCTTCTTCGCTAAAAAGCGCTAAAGTCATGTTAAATGTTGGATCCTCTTTCTTGTCAGGTTCAGTCACTTCTTTCAAATCTCCGACTAATTGATAATCCTCTGATTCTTCTATATTGACAGAAGTGGCGACCGGTCCACCCTCTGGTATCTCTGTACCATACAGATGCCAATTCTCATCTATTTTTGCACGAAAGGTTAATTCATAGGTATTATCATCCAATTCTTTCACTTCATAATTCCATTTTATTGGATCCAACACCTGGGCACTGCCGTTAAGACCTGATAAGACCAGCAACAAGGATAAAACAAACCATTTCTGCATAGGTAAAGTATTTGGTATCATTTATATTTGTAGTTAGTGCTTAAAAAAAAAATATCTTTTATATTAAAATAGTTTTAACGCTTGCTTTCGCATATTAGTTTACGAAAATAATAAAGATATCGTATAACAAAAAGTTAATGGAGTGGTTCACATTGGTCCACTAACCTTATATTTGGTTTTCATAATGCGGTAAAACATTGGATATACAAAATGTTTATCATGATTTATTAAGTCAGGTTAAAAGCCTGGCGAAGCAAAAAATGCGGTTTTTGCTCTTACCAACGCTCAATATTTGATAATTGCTATGAAATAAGCGGAAAAGGAAGACAAATGCAGGAGGTGTTATAATTCAGGCAGATCTTCCTGCTTTTTAGAAGAGAAGTGATATTCCAGGAATGAGAAAGAATTCATCGGTTTTACATGAATCAAACACTTGTATTTCAATTGCCACTGAGTTCGCAATGATAATATTCCTTTGCAGATATATGCATGAACATATGGATGAACCTGAATTTCAACATGTTTCAGGTTATCCTTTTTGATCAGAAATGCAAGTTTATCCTCCAGCTCATCAACAAAAAGAATGGTGGGTGGAACTTCCCCACTGCCATTGCATGAGGGACATTTTTCATAAACCTTAATATCCATGACGGGTCTTACCCTTTGTCTGGTAATCTGCATTAAACCAAAACGGCTTAAGGGCAGAATGTTATGTTTTGTGCGGTCCTTAGCCATTTCCGCTTTCATGAACTCAAAGAGCTTGTTCTTATTTTCCATGGCATTCATGTCGATAAAGTCTACCACAATGATGCCGCCCATGTCACGCAAACGGAGTTGCCTAGCCACTTCCTTTGCTGCAGCCAGGTTGATGTCAAGGGCGTTGGTTTCCTGGTTGTTCTCAGATTTTGCCCTGTTCCCACTGTTAACATCAATAGAGTGCAATGCTTCTGTATGCTCTATAATTAAGTAAGCCCCTTGTTTGAAAGAAACTGTTTTTCCAAACAGGCTTTTGATTTGCTTATCAATGCTGTATTTTTCGAAAATCGGCACTTTTCCATTGTACCGCTTGACTATTTTTTCCTTTTCCGGGGCAATTGAACCGACATAATCTTTAATCTCATTATAGATGGTATCATCATTTACATAAATATGATTAAATGACCCATTGAGCATGTCGCGCAATATGGCAGAAGTGCGATTTAACTCACTGATTACCAGCTGGGGTTTGCTTTTAAATTTGATGCCCTGAAAAGCCGTTTCCCATTTATTAATCAGTGATCTGAGTTCTGCATCCAGCTCGGCCACCCGTTTATTTTCAGCCGCCGTACGAATGATTATACCATAATTTCTCGGTTTGATGCTCTCAATGAGGTTTTTTAGTCGCTTTTTCTCGTCTTTGGATTCAATTTTTTGAGAAATCGATACTTTATTGGAAAATGGCATGAGCACGAGATTTCTGCCGGGAATGGCAATCTCAGATGACAGTCGCGGACCTTTAGTGGAAATGGGCTCTTTAACTATCTGAACAAGGATATGCTGACCTGGTGAAAGCACTTCATTGATGGAACCATCCTTATTAATATCAGGTTCAAGTTTCATCTTAGAAACTGAAAATCCCTTCCCTTTTCTTGAAGAAACAGCTTGGATATATTTTTTCAGTGAATTAAACTGCGGGCCTAAATCATGATAATGTAAAAAAGCATCCCGGTCGGAACCAATGCTTACAAAGGCCGCATTCAGGCCGGACATTATTTTTTTTACCTTTCCGAGGTAAATATCCCCGACCCCAAATTTTAAATCACGTTTTTCCTTATTTAATTCAACTAACTGTTTGTCTTCAAGTAAAGCTATATCTATTTCAGAGGAGGTCCCACTAATGACTAACTCGTTATTCACAACTCCACCACATTAATTATTTATTATTTCATGGGCATAAAAAATAAATCAAACCTCTTTGTAAATCAAAAAAATTTAATTTATTGCCTGATCAAAAGGAAATATAGTATCAGATTATTTCTTTTTCTTGTGCCTGTTCTTCCTTAAACGCTTCTTGCGCTTATGAGTAGCCATCTTATGTCTTTTTCTTTTATTTCCGCTTGGCATCTTGTTGGTTTTTAATTATTAAGCAATCTTTACTTTACACTTCCCTTGACCTTATTCACAAATGACTTCGAAGGCTTAAACGCAGGAATATTATGCTCCGGGATAATAATGGTTGTGTTTTTTGAAATATTGCGTGCTGTTTTTTGAGCACGTTTTTTTACGATAAAACTGCCAAATCCCCTGAGGTAAACATTTTTGTTGTTTTCAAGTGAAGTTCTGACAGTTTGCATAAATGCTTCCACTGTTTTTTGAACGGTTACTTTTTCAATGCCAGTGTTTTTAGAAATCTCGTTTACAATATCTGCTTTTGTCATCTTTAAAAATGTTTTATTATCAATGTTTTACAATTAATTCATTTTTTGAGTTGCAAATATAATTTTTTTATTTATATCTACGAAAAAGAAAATCAGGATTTTTCATATTTCTCTATATAGAATTATTTTAAATATTTGTTAACTCCCTGCACTTGTTTGCATTATAACAATCATAATATTTTTTTTATGGCTATGTATTTAAGGATGATAACATTTCATCAAAAGTATTGTTATTTATTACTGTCCTTATAAAAAAATTTATTAATAGTATTCATGAGTTTTTCTCAAATAATCATATCCTGGTATCGCAAAAATAAACGGGATTTACCATGGCGCAAAACCCGTGATCCATATCATATTTGGGTGTCGGAAATAATCCTTCAGCAAACCCGGGTGCAACAGGGATTAAATTACTATTATGATTTTATCAGGAATTATCCTACCATTGAGCATCTGGCAAATGCTCCCCTTCAAAATGTACTGAAGGTATGGCAAGGACTGGGTTATTATTCCAGGGCCCGAAATATGCATGAAACTGCAGAAATCATTATGGATAAATATGGTGGCAGGTTCCCGGACGAATACAGCAACATTAAATCCTTGAAAGGCGTTGGGGAATATACCGCTGCAGCCATTGCTTCCATTGCCTTTAAAAAAGCCTATCCGGTCATAGACGGCAACGTATATCGCGTTCTATCCAGATATTATGCCATTGATTTATCGATCGACAACAGTCAGGGAAAAAAATATTTTAGGAAGATAGCAGAAAGTTTATTGGACAAAAACAATCCCGGAGATTTTAACCAGGCCATGATGGAATTAGGAGCTACCGTTTGTCAGACCAGCCATCCGAAATGCCCTGAATGTCCACTGAGCAATGAATGCCAGGCCTTTCAAAAAAATCAGGTCAGCCATTTTCCCATCAGGAATAAAAAAAAAATACAAAAAAAACGTCATTTCAATTATGTAATTATCCTGTCCAATAATTACCTTTGTATTCAAAAAAGAGAAGGATCGGATATATGGAATTCCCTTTATGAATTTCCATTGATCGAATCCAATCAATTATTAGATGAGAAACAGTTACTGGCAGATAATGAATGGGATAACGGGGTTATTGAAAAAGAAAATACGAACATTCTCTATGAATCCAAGGCTTACAGGCATATGTTAACCCACCAAATAATTTATGCCAAATTTTTTATCATTAAAATTGAACCTGACAAATTGCTTCATTTTATTCAGCAACAACCAAAGATGTTTAAAATACATGGCTCAGAATTAAAGCATTATCCCATTCCAAAATTAATTGAAAATTTTTTAAAGGAAATTAATGTAAAAGATTATTGTTTTTAATGATTATTTTTTTATCTTTACTATAGTCGACTAATAATCATTAAAAACTTAAAAATTAAAACTATGGTAAACAAAGTAATTCTTATTGGAAATGTAGGTAAAGACCCGGATGTAAAACATCTTGACAGCGGGGTAACCGTCGCAAATTTTCCCCTGGCAACAAGTGAAACCTATAAAAACAAAGAAGGGGAAAGAGTCACAAAAACAGAATGGCATAATATTGTGGTATGGAGAGGGATGGCCGACGTTGTGGATAAGTATGTCCAGAAAGGCAAACAACTGTATATTGAAGGAAGGTTAAGAAGCCGCTCCTACGATGACAAAGATGGAGTGAAAAAATATATCACGGAAATCTTTGCAGATAACCTGCAAATGCTGGGAAAAAAAGGCGATGCTGATAATAGCAAATATGAATCTCAGCCTTCAGCAGCAGAAAGTGACAACGGAAATGCTTTTAATACGGACGATTCAGACGATCTGCCATTTTAAAACAACCACTTGACTTTATGAACAGGCAATAACTAGTGGTTTTCTCATCATTATTATAATTTAAGGTATAAGATAATTTTTGTGGAAGGAGAAGAGGACGCGTACTTTATTTTTATAAACAATGGCTTTGGGCAATTATTTCCAGGTGCGACCGGTAACCTGGAAATTTGCTTTGCAATAATTCTGCTATTGCTGATTGCTTCTTTTTTTATTTCAGGTTCTGAAGTTGCTTTCTTCTCGCTCAGCAACACAAAATTGAATGAGTTAAAAGAATCAGGGAATAAAAAAGACAGAAGAATAGTATATCTCGTAAAACGCCCTGAAATGCTGCTCGCAAGCATTATTGTCATCAAGAATTTATTGCATACAGGGATAGCTGCATTCTTATTATACCTGGCTTTTTCCCTGTTGGTTGTGAAACAAAACATACTGCTGTACCTTTTCATCCTCACCGTGCTCATTACCGCAATTATCATCTTATTTGGGGAAGTAATCCCGAAAATGGCCGCCGGCAATAATCCCTTGTCCTTTTCAAGAAGGATGAGCGCTACCATTTGTTTTTTAAATGTGTTATGCAAACCAGTGAGTCATCTCTTAATCAACAACACTTCCATCGTCAACCGCATCATCAGAAAAAAACAGCTTACGATTGATGAGCTTTCCGAAGCCATCGATGTTTCATCGGTTGAACAGGAAAATGGCGACAACACCATTTTAAAAGGAATTCTTAAGTTCAATAACATTGACGTTCGGGATATCATGAAATCAAGGGTAGATATCACGGCCATCAATGTAAACCATGATCTCGAAAACATCGTATCAGTCATTGTTGATTCTGGCTATTCAAGGATTCCGGTATATGAAGAAAACTTTGACCAGGTAAGGGGCATTCTGTATGTAAAAGATTTAATACCAAAATTATCCCATAAGGAAAATTTTAACTGGCAGAAATTAACCCGGCCACCTTATTTTGTGACTGAAAACACCAAAATTGATGTGCTGCTCAAACAATTCCAGTCGAAAAAAATGCATATGGCCATTGTTATGGATGAATACGGTGGTACATCAGGCATTGTTACCCTTGAAGACATTATTGAAGAAATTGTGGGTGAAATAAGTGATGAATATGATGAGGAAGAATTTGTTCATTATAAAATCAACGACAAGAATTTCATTTTCGAAGGAAAAACTTCTTTAAATGATTTCTTTAAAATTGTGAATGTGAATGATGAAGCATTTGATGACGTAAAAGGGGATGCCGAAACCCTTGCAGGCCTTATTCTTGAAATTAACGGGGAACTTCCAGGCTATAACCAGACAATATCTTATAAAAACTTTGAGTTTATTATAAAATCTGTTGATGAAAGAAGAATAAAACGAATAAGGGTAAAAATCAATTAATTATCAACCAAATTCTATCCAAAAATCCATGCTATTCAAGGCAAAACATATCACCTTGCTTTTTATTACTTTATTCTGCATCTCGTGCAATCAAAATGACTATTCCCCCAAGCCAAGGGGATATTTAAGGATTGAATTTCCTGAAAAGTCATACCAGTCACTCGATTCAATCTATCCCTATACCTTTGAATACCCGGAATATGGTAAGATAAAACCGGATAATTCGCAAAAATACTGGATGGATTTGTATTTTCCGGAATTTAAGGGGACAATACATATCAGCTACAAAGAAGTGGACAACAATCTTTATCAATACCTCGAAGATTCAAGAAACCTGGCCTACAAACATTCTGTTAAGGCCGATGCGATTAATGAACGATTATTCATTAACCAAAATAAGGAGGTTTTCGGTACTTTATATGAGATTGAAGGGAATGCTGCATCCTCTGTGCAGTTTTACCTGACGGACAGCTCCAGGCATTTTTTAAGGGGTGCTTTATATTTTTATACCCAACCCAACATCGATTCCCTTGCTCCTGTGATAAACTTTTTTAAAAAAGACATCAATCACCTCATTGAAACATTTCAGTGGAAATAATGATTTTCTTATTACTTTTATGGTTGAAAACTGTTTAAAAATATCATCATCGACATTGAGAAAATGAACTAAAAATTATTCGTGGATCCAAGACGGGTGTAAAACGTTTAGAACAATTGTTTACAATTTCATGGTGTATATGAGAAAAAACAAATTATCTTGAAAGGTGGGCTTGCGATTAAAAAAGATACTTGAAGAGGATTTACTGTTTGGATTGTGGGAAATAGAAGAGGGTTATAGGGAACTCCTGCAAACAGTAAATGTAGATAAAGAGGAACGAATTATACTGGAAACTTTTAGAAGCCATCTCAGAAAAATTGAATGGCTTAGCGTAAGGGCATTGTTAAAAGAATGCCTGAATGATGAAGATAAAATTCTTTACAATGTTAACAGGAAACCTTATTTAGCAAACAATCATTATAACATCAGTATATCGCATTCTCAGAAATATACAGCCATATTGTTAAGCAAGACCAAAAAGGTGGGACTGGATTTGGAATAC
>CAYFUP010000092.1:0-12886 GCA_964346235.1 uncultured Bacteroidales bacterium
GCCCTCATGGTTATCTCATCTCATTTTGTGAACGGGCGTTGATGAGGGGTTCATATGTTCAAAATTATTTTTTAGCCACTACAAATATAAAGCCATGTTTTTATAATTGCCCGGTTTCAGGATTAATCCTTAATGAATTCAATGCCTTTTTGCAGGGTTTCATCTATTTCTCTGATAATCGGATAAAAACCCTCATTGTCAATGATGTTGCGGGCAATGTAAGCTTTAATCTGTGTGGAAAGCAACTTGCGTGAATCGGGATCAGTGGTAAAGGGTTCATTGATTCCATTTTCCCTGGCAAAGCTGGCAAACTGATTTAAAATATTTATGGATTCGAGGTATTCCTGCATGGCATCCGGTTCTTTGTATTTATTAAGTTCAGGCCGGTGGGAATCGGCATATTCAAAGGCAAATTTATAGACCAGTCCTTTATTGGTCACTTTCTGATAATAGGCAGTATTGCCGGTAGTATCCATAGGAACAAAGATATCAGGCATTATTCCCCCTCCGCCATATACTATGTCCCCTTCAGGCGTAGAATATTTAAGAGAATCAGCAAATTTTATACTGTCTCTTTCTTCAAATTCTCCATTACGGTATCTTTCATTTAAATCATTGAAGTAGTTTTCTTTACCGTTTTCGTAAGGTTTTTGAATACATCTTCCGGTTGGGGTATAATAGCGTGCTACAGTTAACCTGAGTGCTGAACCATCCGGAAAGACGGTCTGCTGCTGGACCAATCCCTTGCCAAACGAACGCCGGCCTATGATTGTACCCCGGTCATTATCCTGTATGGCCCCTGCCAGTATTTCGCTGGCTGAAGCGGACCATTCATCAATTAAAATGACCAGATCTTTATCCTGCCAGTTTCCGCTGTCATCGGCATAGAAATTTTTTCGCGGACTGGATTTTCCTTCTGTATAGACAATCAATTGGTCGTCATGCAGAAAATCATTGGCTATTTTGGTAGCGGCATCCATGTATCCTCCGCCATTTCCCCTGAGGTCAATAATCAGGGCATTAATGCCTTTCCCTTTAAGCTTGTAAAGGGCTTCCATGTACTCATCATAAGTGGTTCGGGCAAACTTGCTGATTTTTATATACCCTGTGGAGTCACGGATTTTGTAAGCTGCATCAACACTGTACAATGGTATCTCATCGCGTGTAATTTCAAATTCCATAAGGTCTTCAACATTTTTTCGCTTGATACTGACATTTACCTTGGTTCCTTTGGGACCTTTCAGCAACTTTACTATACCAGTGTTGGGGATGTCTTGTCCCGCCACCAAGGAATCTTCAACTTTTATGATCCTGTCCCCGGGCTGTATGCCCACTTTCTCGGAGGGGCCTCCGGATATGGTGCTGATGACAACCACCGTGTCATTGGTCATGTTAAACTGAATGCCAATTCCCTCAAAATTGCCTTCGAGGGGCTCGTTGACCCTTTTTAGTCTTTTAGCGGGGATATACACTGAATGAGGATCAAGGTCTTCCAGGATTTTTGGAATGGTGTTTTCAACCATTTCATTTTTGGATACGGAGTCAACATATTCTTCATGAATATAGTTGATGACATTGATTAATTTATTGTTCGATCTCGGATGTATAAAAACCCGTTCATTGACAGCACCGTTTCTTAGATTTAAACCGATTAAAATCCCTGCCACCAATAATAATGAAAAAATGATGGGCAGATATATGGCTGATTTTTTATTTTTTACACTCATTATGAAGGCCCTCTTCCAGTTATCGTTTAATATTTTAGAAACCGGTTATCTGTTTTTATAGCTTAATGTTGACCACTTCAATGCCCGCTCTTTCAAGCAATCCAATTCCATTATCATCATGGTAATCGTTATCGAAAACAACCCTTGTTATTCCCGATTGGATGATCAACTTCGCACATTCCATGCAAGGAGATGTCGTTACATATAACGTGGCATTTTCACTGCTATTGTTTGATTTTGCCACTTTTGTGATGGCGTTGGCTTCCGCGTGCAACACATAAGGCTTGGTTTTGAAGTTTTCATCTTCGCAAACATTCTCGAATCCGGAAGGAGTGCCATTATAACCATCAGAGATGATCATTCTTTCTTTAACAATCAATGCCCCGACCTGTCTTCTTTTGCAATAGGAGTTCTTCGCCCATATTTCAGCCATTTGCAGGTATTTCCTGTCAAATTGCTCCTGCTTTTCTTTATAAGGATGTATTGCATCTTCTTTCTTCATGGGAGAATAATATTAATTTAAACCTTTGTATGGCCCTTTAGTGAATGAGGGGTTCATCGATAAAATTTTCACAAAAGTAATAAATTAGGAATCACTTACACGGATGTGCTTTTATTAAACCAGCAAATGGTTACAAATATTAACATAAAGGATTAAGAACTAAAGGTTTATGATGTATCGAATGAGATCTTCCTCAGGGGGCAAACCGAGTTTTTTCTTTAGCCTGACCCGTGATATCTGCACACTGCTGGGTTTTATATTAAACATGGCAGCAATTTCCTTGGTTTCAAAATTCATCTTGATAAGCGCACAATGTTTGATGTCCTGCTGGGTTAATTTAGGAGATAATAAGGTTAACTTCCGGAAAAATCCGGAGTGGATGCTTTCAAAGTTTTCCTTAAATATTTGCCAGTGCCTGTCAAATTCAATTTCATTTTTAATCAGGGCCAATACAGAATTGAATTGATCCATTTCATATTTGCTTTCCTCAATGACCCGTTTTAGCTCCGATTCGACTTGTTTCAGCAATTGTAATTTCCTTTCGACGTAAGCCGTTTCACCGGCCAGTTTCCTTTTGCTTTTTTCCGTCTCAATGATGTCCGTAATATCCTGGATGATTGACTGGGTGTATGTTTTATTGTGTATGATAAACTGTGATGAGAATTCAGCAATATGGCGAATTGTCCCGTCTTTACGAATGATACGGTAATTGCTGCTTAAGGGATAGCTGATGGTGCCGTTTTGGATGGCATCCAATCTCGCCCTAACCATAAAGTGGTCTCCGGGATGTATAAAATCATACAGGGTATTGTTTTTAAATTCTTCAAAACTATCATACCCCGTAATTTCCAGCAATTTATTGTTGATGAGTTCCGGTTTTTTATTAACGAACAACACGATACCGGCAGGAGATTCCTCCAATAGCTTTTCGTACCTGAGTTTACTTTCTGCTACCATTTTCTCCTGTTTTTTCCAATCAGTGATATCAACCATTGTAGAAAGCAGGCGATGATTGTTATCGATGGTGACATGCCCGAGGGAGAACAGGATGTTTCGCGGTTTTCCCCATTTTGTGGGAAAAGTAAGTTCCTGATTCTGGATGTATCCATAATTTTCCAATTGATGGATCAATTCTTTTCTTTGTGCGTCATTAAAAAACTTCAATTCAACAGATGTCCGGCCAATGATTTCTTCCCGGGAGTATCCGGTCAATTTCAGGAAGCCAGGGTTTGCCTCGAGATACATGCCATCCTGATACCTGCTGATGGCCATTGCAAATAGCTCGGTATCAAAAACTGTTCTGAATAAATCCTCTCTTTCTCTCAGGGCCTTCTCTTTTTTCCTTTCTTCAGTAATGTCACGTCCGAATTCGGCAAGGGCTATGATGTTATCATTCTCATCATACACCGGGTATGCCCGCAAGAACCAGTATCTGCCATCCGGGGTTCGCTGGTAAGCAGACTGGGGTTTCTTTTCTTCCAGTACCTTCAAAACAGGACAGTTTTCGCAGGTCGATTTCCGTTGCTGCCAGATTTCATAGCAATGCATTCCCACGATTTCTTCCGGTGGTTTTCCTACCGAAATTCCTGAGGCCTTATTTGACCATATGACTTTTAAATCCAGATCGTAACAGGCAATCATCTCAGCAGAAGAATCCAGGATTAGCTTTTTTTGCTTTTCACTTTCCTTCAGCGCTTCTTCCGACTTTTTACGGTCTGTGATATCAATATATGCCACCTGGATGGCCGGATTGGATTTGTAGTTAATCAAAGAAAAAAAAACCTCCACCCACCGGATGCTGCCATTTTTATGGGTGATTCGAAAGCTGTTGTGCCGGGTCTTTTCATGTCCCTGGATGAGTTTGTTAAGTTTATGCATGACCTGGGATCTGTCATCCGGGTGGATGATGCCAACAATTCTTTCCCATGATAGTGCATATAATTCATCAAGGGAATAACCGGTGATGCCGGCAATGGCAGAGTTGGCAAATACAACTTTCTCATGCTGCATGATCACAAGGCCCTGGAATGAATTTTCCACAAGCGTCTGGTAAGCTTCCACTATGTTTTTTTGTTCAGTAATGTCTTTAAATATGCAGTTGGTTTGTCTGACATTTCCATCCGGCCAGTATTCTATGCGGCCTTCATAAGAAACATCCAGGTAATGGCCCCTTTTATGTTTGATTCTGAATTGATAATCATGAACATAGCCGCGCTGAATAAAGATTGGAAACCTATTGGTGAAGATATGCTGATCAGCGGGATGAAGAAAATCCATAAAAGGTTTGCCAATGACCTCCTTCTTTTCATAACCAAGGGTATGTGACCATGTAGCATTCACTTCAATAAACCTTCCTGTTTCATCAAGTGATTGGTAAGGCAGGGGGGAACTTTCATACAGGAACCTGTACTTTTCTTTATTTTCCTTCAATCGTTTTTCAACCTCATATTTATCCGTTACATCATTCAGTATCGCCCAATATCCTTTTGCATTTCCCGATTTATCGATATCCGGGATTAAATGTCCTTCAATATAACGGGTCATGCCTTTGGGATAGTCAAATTTTTCAAAGTATTTTACCTCTTCACCGTGTAATACATTATCAATGTACTTTTTAGCTTTTTGCAAGACATTCTCACCAATGATGTCCACCAACTTCTTGCCAATGATTTCGCTTGCCCTTAAATTAAAATATTGTTCATATGCCTTGTTTACATATTCATATTTAAGATCTTTATTGGTGTATGAAACCATTTGAGGGATGATATCAAGAAAAGGAGGGCTGTTATTGATAGAAAAGTTTTTCCTGGTTAATTCATTATTTAATTGGTGTTCTTTATTGAGTCTTTGGTCGTTCTGATTATCCGGGTTTTCAAAGGCATGGGTGTTTTGGTTCATGGCAGGATAATGTTAGGATTTGTATGATATTTAAATAGGTGCAAAACAAATCAAATTTAAAACACCTAATATTCAAAGATATATAAAAAAATAGAGGATTTGGGCATGGTTTGTTAAATAACTTGGATGATTTTGGCCCTAAACAGACAAAGATTACACCCTGTTAAATTATCCTGGAATTTTTTAAAGCCCCATTTGACGGCCGTTACAAGGGCTTTTGTACCGAAGGTGGGACTCGAACCCACACATCCTTGCGGACACTTGATTTTGAGTCAAGCGCGTCTACCAATTCCGCCACTTCGGCATTCCTGTCTGAAGGCTTGTTGCATCGCAAAGTGGGTGCAAATGTAAGGAATTATCATGTTTATTCAAAAGCATATCAACAACGAATCAGAAATATTTAAATAGTGTCCGTATATAAAGTCAAGAGTTTGGTCTAGAATGTCCAGGTTCGAGGCTTGCTGCTTTTGAAAATCAAGGAGTTTAATAGTCCTTAAGGTAAGCATAACGCAGTTATTGACGTTTTCTTAGAACCACTAAATAACATGCGAGTAAACCTTTTTCTTAACCATTGATTTCACAACATCCATAATCCCCTCTTTATCATATCCGCATTCCCGTTGCAATTCAGCAGGGGATCCCTGGTCAATGAATTTATCGGGTACCCCCAGTCTTTTTACCTGAGCCTGGTAATTGTTTTCACTCATAAATTCGAGGACTGCACTGCCAAAACCTCCAACAATTGTTCCGTCTTCAATGGTAATAACATGCTTAAACTTTTTAAAAGCCTGATGCAACAGTTCTTCATCCAGGGGCTTGACAAAAATCATGTTATAATGCTCAATGCTATAATGGTCTTTTGCAAGCTCTTTAACTGCTTCAGCTGCATAATTACCGGCATGTCCAATTGATAATATGGCTAAATCAGAGCCTTTGCTGACCATTTCTCCTTTTCCGATTTTCATTTCTTTAAACGGAAGTCTCCATTCTTTTTTAACTCCTCTTCCCCTTGGGTAACGAATGGCGAAAGGACCGTTGTTTTTTAACTGGGCTGTATAGAGCAGGTTTCTTAACGCTATCTCATTCATGGGGGCTGCCACAATGATATTTGGTATGCTTCGCATATAAGCCAGATCAAAAACGCCGTGATGCGTGGCACCATCTTCACCCACGATGCCTCCGCGGTCGAGGCATAATACAACATTGAGCTTTTGAAGGGCCACATCATGGATGAATTGATCATAAGCACGCTGCATGAATGATGAATAAATGCTGCAATAGGGCAAAAGTCCCTGCGCAGCCAGTCCGGCTGAAAAAGTAACCGCATGCTGTTCTGCAATGCCCACATCAAAAGCCCGGTCCGGGAAACGCTTCATCATTATATTCATCGATGAACCGGTGGGCATCGCGGGGGTTATTCCGACGATTTTATCATTTTCCTCTGCCAGCTCTGTTAAAGTATATCCAAATACATCCTGGTATTTTGGAGGTGCTTCTCCTTCTTTGCTTACCTTTATTAATTTCCCGGTGTGGCGGTTGAATTTACCTGGTGAGTGAAAGGCTGTCTGATTGAGCTCAGCTTGCTTAAATCCTTTGCCTTTCTTAGTGAGCACATGCAATAACTTGGGTCCTTTGATGTCCTTTAAATCACCGAGTACTTTGGTTAGATATTCCACGTCATGGCCGTCAACAGGTCCGAAATACCTGAAATTTAAAGATTCAAACAAATTGCTTTGCTTTGATATAATTGATTTGATTCCGGTTTCCAGTTTTTGGGCAAGGTGCTGGGGGTTTGGTCCTATTTTTCCGATTTTTCCCATCAGATTCCAGACTTCATTACGAAGTTTATTGTATGTTTTGGATGTGGTAATATCCAGGAGGTATTCTTTCAGGGCCCCTACATTCGGATCAATGGCCATGTTATTATCATTCAGTATCACCAGAATATCGGAATTCATGCTTCCTGCATTATTGAGTCCTTCGAATGCCAACCCACCAGTCATGGAACCATCTCCGATGACCGCGACTATTTTACGTTCCTGTTCCTTTTTCTTTCTTGCGGCAATGGCCATTCCCAGCGCCGCAGATATAGAGGTGGAAGCATGTCCGGTACCAAAAGCATCATATATGCTTTCGTTCATATTCGGGAAACCACTAATGCCTTTATATTTCCTGTTGGTATGAAATACATCTTTCCTTTCGGTAAGAATTTTATGACCATATGCCTGATGGCCTACATCCCAGACCAATAAATCATATGGAGTATTATAAACATAATGAAGGGCAACGGTCAGTTCCACTACTCCGAGGCTCGCTCCAAGATGTCCGGCATTATTGGAAACAATGTCAATGATATAATCCCGTAACTCCCCGCAAAGAGCAGGTAATTGCTCAACTGTCAGTTTTTTAATGTCTTTCGGGGTGCTAATTCCTGAAAGCAGTTTACCTTGTTTGATATTCATTCTAATTTTCTAATTATGAACCCAAAATGTTTAATAGATAACAAATTTATGATAAAAATATTTTTTACCCTATTTAGAAATTGTAAATTTATATTTTTGTTCATTTAAAAGAATAAGATATTAATTTTTGAAACATCCATGATAAATAAGCAGACCTAAACGGGGTTATATTTCATGGATATTCCACCTGGTCATTAAAATTAAAAATAAATACATAGAAATGAATGCCTTTTATAAAACATCATGGATCATAGGGGTCATTATTTTTATTGCCGCAAGTTGCGTGCCAGCAAAACGTTTTCAGGAATTGGAAGAGCAATATGAAAAAGAAAAAATGAGGTCAGAGCTACTGGACGCCAAAAATGAGAATCTGGAAGTTGAAGTAACGGAACTTCAGTCAGGCATTAATCGTCTGGAAGAGGAAGTTGATGAACTGGTCAGTGATACCCTGGAGGCTTATCGTTCCTTGCATATGGCCAAAAGCAGGATGCGATCCCTTGAAAACCAAAATCAAAATCTACAACAGGCCCAGGAACAGTTGCTGGAAGGAAATGCAGAAGAAACCAAGCGATTGCTGAGGCAATTACAGGCTACCCAGGAAGATTTGCAGGGGAGAGAAGATAAATTAAGGGAACTGGAAAAAAACCTGAATGAAAAGCAGGAAATGCTGGCAAATCTTCAACAAGAGCTTGAATCACGTGACGAGAGACTCACAGAACTGGAAAGCGTCCTGAATCAAAAAGATTCTTTGGTGAATGCTTTAAAGGATAAGGTATCCAATGCCCTGACCGGGTTCAAGAACCAGGGCTTGTCCGTTCACATGAAAAACGGAAAAGTATATGTGTCCCTGGAGGAAAAGTTATTGTTTGAATCGGGAAGCACGGTTGTCGATCCCAATGGAAAGGCAGCCTTAGAAAGTCTTGCGAAGGTGCTTGAAAATAATTCTGATATCAACATCATGATTGAAGGCCACACCGATGATGTGCCTTACATACCGGATGAGGCCATAAAAGATAACTGGGATCTGAGTGTGAAAAGGGCGACCGCAGTGGTAAGGATTCTCCTGGATAATTCCAATATTGAGCCCGCCAGACTCACAGCAGCGGGAAGGAGTCAATTTGTGCCGCTCGCTGAAGGAGAATCAGCCGCCGCAAGAAGAAAAAACAGGAGAACTGAGATCATTTTAACCCCGGATCTGAATGAGCTGTATAACATCATTGGAAACTCAGAAACCCAATAAAAACTGAATGATAAGGATTCCGGAATCACAAAACCGAAAAGTTTCCTGAAAATCATATTTCCATGATGTCTTTCTCTTTCCACTCCAATAACTCATCGACTTTTTTATTATGTTCATCGATGACATGCTGTATTTCTTCCTCCCCTCTTTTGGCAAGGTCTTCTGACATGCCTTCCTTCTTAAGTTTTTTAAATTCTTCCAGCGCATCCCTGCGGTGGGTTCTCAGACTGATTCTGGCTTGCTCACATTCGTTTCTTACCTGTTTTACAAGGCTTTTTCTCCTTTCCTCCGTTAAATCAGGAATATTGATGCGAATCAAATCCCCATTATTGATGGGGTTTAAACCCAGGTTCGCTTTCATGATGGCCTTTTCAATGGGTTCTACCATGCTTTTTTCCCAGGGCTGAATGGAAATGGTTTTCGGGTCGGGGGTATTAATATTGGCCACCTGGTTAAGTGGGGTGCTCACTCCATAATAATCAACCATCACCCCATCCAGGATTCTTGGATCAGCTTTCCCGGCCCTGATTCTTGCCAATTCATTCTGGAGATGGGACACTGTTTTGTCCATTTTTTCCTTCGCATCATCAATATAAAGTTGTAATTCTTCTTCCATAGCGATAGGTTTTAATTGGTTATACTTCCTTTTTTACGTTGCTTATTTCCAGTTAGAAAGGATCAAAACATGTAAACAATAATATAAATAAATATGCAGGTTCTTTAAAACAATTAAAAACATAAAAATATTTATTTTTTTACTATTGACCCAATATTTTCCCCTTCAATAATTTTTTTTAAGTTGCCCGGTTTATTCATGTCAAAGACAATGATGGGAACATTGTTTTCCTGACACATGGTAAATGCTGTTAAATCCATGATTTTTAGTTGTTTCTGATATGCTTCATCAAAAGTGATTTCGTTATATTTCACAGCATCGGGATTTATTTCCGGATCATCGGAGTAAATGCCATCCACCCGGGTACCTTTGAGTATGCAGTCGGCATTTATTTCCACTCCCCTGAGAGCTGCTGTAGTATCCGTGGTGAAAAAAGGATTGCCGGTTCCCCCTGCAAATATTACCACTTCTCCGTTATCCAATACCCGGAGAACCTGATCTCGCTGATAATAATCAACGACCGGTTCCATTCGAATCGAACTGAAAACCCTGGCTTTTATTCCACGGGTTTCAAATGCGGATTGTAAAGCCAGGCCATTGATAACGGTGGCCAGCATGCCCATATAATCCCCCTTAACCCTGTCAAATCCCCGCTCAATGCCTTTCAGTCCCCTGAAAATATTTCCCCCGCCAATAACGATGGCCACTTCTACCTGCAATGCGGTAATTTGCCGGATATCATCAATGTATTGCATAATTCTTTGTTCGTCAATATTTCCGCTTTTGCCCTGCAAAGCCTCACCACTCAGTTTTAGTAATACGCGCTTGTACTTCATCATTTACCAATTTATTATACCCCTAAAATAAGATATTTTTTCAAAAATTATTGATTTAAGAAGGCAGGCAAAAATTCGCAGGAGTTTTTTATAGGTATTTTTACCCAAAACAGCAAAGAAATACCCATCGTAATATTACCCAATATTTTAAAAAATTATTGGAGCCTATTTGGAAAGCAGAAAAATTTCACATACAATCTAATATTTTTTCTTTTTGTTAATAATTTGTTAAACAGTTACTTAATTATTCATTCCTGGCATATCCCCGTATATTCTGAGCCGGCCACATTTCATTTATAACATGATCATTATCAGTTAATTAAAACAACAGTTAAGCGCTTTTGATACTAAAATGGCTCCGTATGATCACCCGTTTTTTAAAATCAGGAAATATCACTCTTTTAATAAGTTCATTCTTGCCATAGATTTGATAAGTGAAATAATAAAACAATGTTTTAAGCAATCAGAAGAAAAATCACAAAAGAATGACTAAAAACCGTTCAACAATATTATTTATAAATGGAAGAAATTCAAAATTTGACTTTTTGCAACCTGCCCTTGAGAAAGAAGGCCTGGATTTTATATCCGCTGCTTGTTCCAGGGAAGGTTTATCGCTGGCCATGGAAACTTCCCCGGAGATTATTCTGATAAATGTGCATGGTCCGGATATTGAAATATTTGAGTGCCTGAGCCACCTGAATGAATCAGTTAACGCCCCGGTTATCATCATTTCCTCCAGGATCCATTCAAAGGATATTGCTAAAATATTTGACAAAGGGGCATTTGATTTTATTTCACATCCAATCAATATCCATGATTTAAAAAATAAAATACAAAATGCCCTGGATTATAGAAAAAATATGACAGCCATGAATGTAAATAATTTTGATTCCCAACATATTATCCAATTGCTGAAGAATATAGACCAGAAAATCATTGAATTGAATGATGCCTCCAACAAAGATTTTAATCACCTTCACCATAATTTTAAATCGCTCCATCATGAATCCATCGTTATCATCAGCAATATTAAAAAGGCCCAGTATATTTTAAAGGGACAACATTCAAAGGCCATTGTTAAAAACCTGGCTGATGGCTTTAAAAATTGCAAGGATTATTTTACCAAACAGGAATCCATTGTGGACGAGTTGCTTTCGCTGATTGAGAAAATCCAGTTTAAATTTGAGCAGATCTACATCCCGTTATATAATTTCAAACAAAACCTTCTTACCTTAAAACTTATCATATCAAAAAATGATTTACGAAGGGAGAACCCGGGCGGGAATGGAGAACCCCCTTTTGAAATCAGTAAAAGCCTGGATGATTTTAAAACCATCTATGACGAGATTGAACAAACTTTTAATGAAATAAAAGAATATACCAAAGAAACCTATTCCTATCTGAAGGATTTTCAGAATGAACTTTCCAACGAAAAAGTAAAGTATAATGTTGATTTTCAGAACGCTGATATATTATTTGACGATAAAAACTCCCTGTCACTTAAAAAAGAATTTGGAATAGAAGACATCACTAAACTTGGTTATGAAAACATTGAGGAAATCATCACCAATCTGCAGTACCATGACATTATTCGTCAGAAAATTGAACATATCCAACTTACTCATAACGACTTACTGAAGGAATTGGCTGAATTGAATAAAAGCAGCGAGCAAGCAGACAATGAAAAGTTTTTGTATAACATTAAATATATTGCCGAGCTGCAATCAGCCCAGCTTATTCATACCAACAAAAAATACCAGACTGCCATAAAAATCATTGTGGATGAATTATTAACCCTGGGCAACAAAATTAGTTCCGTTAACAATCACCTTGAAAGCTTTTTTCATTGCACCCGGGAGGATAAATTTACCTCCCTTTCAACTTTTAAAAATAACCTTAATGAATGTCTTGATATTTCGGGCAGAACAGGTGAACTTAATGAAAAACATCTCAAGCATGCCGGAATCATTTGTGAAAAACTGCATCATTTGAAATCTTCTTTTTTAAAAATTGAAGCAATAAAAAACAGCATTCGTGACAGGTATATAGGTAAAAAGGAAGCGCAGTCGCCCGACCAATCATATCCTGGGATTAAAAATCAAATGAAAACGGTGTTTAATGAAATCAATGATGTGAATGATATTATTCAGCAAACCCTCACCGATGCGACCCATTATGGGGAGCAGTTAAGGGATAATATAGGAAAGCTGGTTGAACCCAGGGAAGTAATTGACAAAATTGCCGCTAATCTGAGTGAAATTACCAGCCACAGGGATGAGTTCGAGAGAGAGCTTAACAGCGTATTAGCGGATAACCGGGAATTGACAGCCAAGATCAATCAAAATATCAAATCTTTGGTAAAGGAAGTGAAATACTATGATTTCTTTGAACGCACAGTGGATAAGATAATATTGGTTTTTAATGAATTGATTAAGAACAAAGAATCCTTGGGTATGCAAGCGGAGGAAACCCATGAAGACCTGGAAAAGATAAAGGAGCGCTATACCATGAAAAGTGAACATGAAATACACGAATCCCTGGCTAATTCAAAGTTCGGTCCTGGCAATGATCATATGTCGGAGGATGAAGATGATTCCGGTGAGCT
>CAYFUP010000093.1:0-12886 GCA_964346235.1 uncultured Bacteroidales bacterium
TAATAAAGTGTAAATATATGTTTTTAAGGCTTTTAAATGTAGCTTAGAACCACTAGTTAAGCAAATTAAAAAATAATTCATCATGACTTTAATGGAAGAAGGCTGGAAGTTAATATTTACCACTGATAAGCCCTATCAGGCTGAAATGGCCAGGAAATTGCTGGAAAGCAATGGCATAGAAGCCATGGTAATTGATAAAAAAGACTCAAGCTATATGTCTTTTGGCGAAGCAGAGTTGTATGTCAAAGAAGAACATGAAGCTTCAGCGAAGCAATCACTAAAGGATTTGGAAATTGAATAACGTGGCACAACGTACATTATCAGGAGTCATCCTGATTGCTGCTGTAAGCGGGGCTTTAATATTTAGTCAGTTTACTTATATTTTATTATTTCTGGTGATCCTCACCGCCGGACTTCTGGAATTTTTTCAGATGATGGCATATAAAGACCTCAGGCCACATACCGAGTTCGGAATTGTGATCGGAATATTCCTCTTTATCTCTTCCTATTTGCAAGCCAAAAACATCATGGATGAAAAAATCTATATCCTGACGATTCCCATCTTTGCCGGACTTTTTATCAGTGAAATTTACCGCAAAGAGAAACATCCATTCGATAACCTGGGAAATACCTTTTTAGGCATTATCTATATTGCCATCCCCATTTCCCTGGTTAATTACCTGGTTATTAAAGGCGGACAGCATGACTATTATCCTTATATTGTTTTGGGAATAATGGCACTTTTATGGACTTATGATACCATTGCCTACATCATTGGATATCTTGCAGGCAAAAATCCATTGTTTTCCAGAATATCTCCCAGAAAAACCTGGGAAGGAGTAATGGGCGGAAGTGTTTTTACTTTTCTTGCAGCCTGGGGAATCTCTTCCATTGAACAATCCATACAAACCATAGACTGGTTAGTCATAGCCCTTATCATTATTGTTTTCGGAACTTTTGGTGATTTGCTCGAATCATTGCTGAAAAGACAAGTGGGGTTAAAAGATTCCGGAAAGCTGTTGCCCGGCCATGGAGGTGTTTTGGACAGATTTGATTCACTGTTGTTTTCCATTCCCATCATTTTTACTTACCTTGAATTTGTTAACACCAGCGGAATTTTTTAAGCTTTAAAGGATGCGCATTCATAAAAAAGGAATAAAACCGGTATTAGTAAGTTTTTTTTCAAGTATCAGTATTCTTTTACTCCTTTTCTTCCTGTCATCCCAGCTTTGGATAAACCTTTTGTTGCTATTGGCTTTTCTTTTATTAAATACCGCCATTTTACTGTTTTTCAGATATCCCTCCCGCCATTGCGAGGCTTCACTGGGACAAATCCTTGCGCCGGCCGATGGCAGGATTGTAGCCATTGAAGAAGTCTATGAAGATGAATTTTTTCATGACACCCGCTTACAAATATCCATTTTTATGTCCATCTGGGATGTCCATGTAAACTGGTATCCCGCCGCAGGAGAAGTTATTTATCATAAATACCATCCCGGAAAATACCTGGTCGCAAGAAATCCAAAATCTTCATTACTCAATGAGAGAAATACCCTTGTCATCCAAACCCAAAAAGACATGATACTGGCCCGCCAGATTGCAGGCACAGTCGCCCGCAGAATTGTATCCAATGCTAACCCGGGAGACCATGTAACCAATAATGATGAATGGGGCATTATTCAATTCGGCTCCCGCCTGGATATCTTTTTGCCTGTTTATTATAAAGCTTATGTAGAATTAAATCAGCATGTAAAAGGAAATCAATCATTTATAGCTTCCGTTAATTAGACGATTATTTTTACCAAAAAACCTAACTAAATCAAAATATTATTCGTTTCTTTGAAAAAGATTTTAAGATATTTATTTATTGTTTAATTAAAAATGTATCAATTATGAAAAGAACAGGATTAAGTCTATTATTTGCCATCGCAATTTTATTTGCAGGGGCAACTGCATATGCTTTAAACACAGCCGGTAATGATGACAAAGCTGAAGCAGGTAAAAAAGAAACGAAAGTAGAAAACAAAGCTGAAGCCAAATCATCTTCTTGCGCTGAGGCCAAGACCGAAGCGAAAGCTGAAGCCAAATCATCCTCTTGCAGCAAAAGCAAGGATGTAGCAAAGAAATCATCCTGCGAAGGAAGCAAAGACATGGCGAAAAAAGCTTCATGCGGTGAGAGCAAAAAAGTAGCTCAAAAGACATCATGCGCAGGAGACAAAGCAACAGCAAAGAAATCTTCTTGCGATGGAAAATCAGAATCAGTCAAATTGGCCGATAATGAATAATTAACAAAGCTGAGCCATTTTAAGAAAATTTTTGCTTTTCAAGGTTAGTAATAAAAGAGCTGGTTGAATGATTCAATCAGCTTTTTTTTAGCAACCTTATTAGAACCACTTTATACTATTCAGTTAGTTTTCTAATTTTCACCATTTTTTATTGCGCTTTTTTAGAAAGATTCGTTAGTAAGCTTTACTAACAATCCTTTTATAATAAACCTTTTTAGTCCGCTTTCTATTTTAATGCTTTCTTAAGGTTGGCTAAGGCAGATTCAATTCTGCTTCTTTGGGTTCCAAAGTTCATCCGTTGGAATCCTTCACCACCCGGACCGAACATCGGGCCATCATTCATGGCAATTTTCGCCACGTTGACCATGAATTGCTTCAGATCTTTATCAGAAAATTGATAATCCCTGAAATCCAGCCACAAAAGAAAAGTGGCTTCCGGTTCAATAACTTTGATGCGAGGCATTTCCTCATTGATGAATTTTTTGATAAAGAGATAATTGTTTCTTAAATAATCCAATAGTTCATCAAGCCATCCAGCACCATTGAAATAAGCCTCCTGCAGGGCAATCATCCCAAAGGCATTCCCCAGGTTCAGATGCAGACTGTTCAATATCCTGTCGAACTTATGCTTGATCTTTTTATTGGGTATGATGGCTACTGAAGCTGCTAATCCGGCCAGATTAAATGTTTTACTCGGAGCTATAGCGGTAATCGTTATTTGGGCCATTTCTTCAGAAAGGCTGGCGGTAGGTATGTGTTTGTGTGGATCATAGACAATATCCTGGTGAATTTCATCACTTACAATGATGATGTTATTCTTCAGGCAGATTTCACCTAGCTTCAATAATTCATCCTTACTCCAAACCCTTCCAACCGGGTTATGGGGACTGCAAAGCAATATCATCTTCACCTCATCATCTATTAAAGATTCAAGGTGATCAAAATCAATATGATAGGAACCATTCTTGTAAATTAACTGATTATTCAACAACTTCCGGTGATTTCCCTTGATGACATTGTAAAAAGGAAAATAAACAGGTGATTGAATGATAATCTGATCTCCCGGTTCGGTCAGTGATAAAACAGCCAGGGCAAGTGTGGGAACCACCCCGGGAACAAAACTAATCCAATCCGCTTTTACCTGCCAATCATGCCGGTTCTTTAACCAATCTTTTACTGCTTCATTAAAACGGTCAGGTTTCGCAGAATAACCAAAGATGCTATGCCTGGCTCTTTCCTTTATGACATTGCTGACTTCTGGCGGCACTTCAAAATCCATATCTGCCACCCACATGGGTATTATATCATCCGTACCGAATATTTCAGATACGTAATCATATTTTATTGAATTTGTTCCTTTCCTGTGTGTTACTTTATCAAAATTATATTGCATTGAGGCCTGTTTTAAAATAAAAAAAGGGCAAAACGCCCTTTAAAAAATAACAAGTTGAAATGTTAATATAACAAGCTAAAAAGCCTTATGATTCAATATCTTTCGAGTAAAATATGGTAGAATTTCATTAAACTTCAAAGCTTTTTAGTTTAAACGGAACCTCAACAATCGAGGAGTAATCCTCTCCGGCTTCTTCCATATCTTCATCATCTTCCGCAAAATACCAATGAATTTCCACATCATTCCCATCAGAATAAAGCTTGTCAAACTTCTTCAGTATCTCGAAAATCATTTTCGAAGAAGCAGTATTGTAATAATCCATTCTGAATTCCACCACTGTCTTTTCATTCGGCTCTTTCATATACTCATCAATCCATTGAATGATGGGCGTATAGAAAACCTGTACATTTTCAGGCAGGGAGTTACCAGATATTTCAATCTTATTTGCCTCCTTATCTAAAATAACTTTGGGTGTCTGGTTTGAACCTTCAATATTAATTCTATCCATAAGTTCCTTATTTATTATAGTTAAATTAATAAAATCCGAATATAATGAAATTTTTTAATAAAAAGAATATCCATTAAAAAATTACTGCATCATGCAACAAATAACAACATTATCAATTATTTGTTTATCTGCTTTTTCCATACCAAGGCTTCAAAATTGCTAAAATATTTAAACAAAACAAATACTTTTTAGAAATATTTTTTTAACAGGTAACCAAAAAAGGCTGTAGAAAAAAATGTAAACGAACTGTAAATCACCGCAACAACTGCCATTTGATGGTTTTCAAGCAAAGAACTTGCCACATAAATGGCCAAAGCACTGTTTTGCATGCCCACCTCAATACTGATGGTGTAATTATCCGGCTTCTTTAATTTGAGTCCGTTGGAAAAATAATAACTGGCAAAAATGGCAGTCACATTTAAGGCAAAGGCCCAGGGAATTACATTCATATATGAGGAAATCCCTCCGCCGGCTTTTTGTTCCTCGAATATGATAATAATGGCAAATACCAGAAACAAAAGCGAAACCATAATATATTTAAGCGGCTTTTGAATTTTATCTGATAACTGGGGATACTTGCGCCTTATGTAAACTCCTGTGAAAACCGGTATGATTACCGTATATAATATTTTTGAAATGGTATCCATCACCGGCAGGGTAATTTCTGTCGTTCTTCCCAAAAATACCAACAAAGCCAGGTTCACAATTAATGGCAGTGTAATTAAGATTAACAGACTGTTGATGCCTGTTAAAGACACACTCAAGGCAATTCTTCCGTTAAGGAGATAAACAATCAAATTGGCTGCTGTGCCTCCGGGACATGCGGCAATCAGTATAAATCCAACTTTTATGACCGGATCCAAACCTGTAAAGCCTATTAAAAGAAATGCAATAACCGGAAGGGCTACCATCTGGGCAACTAACCCGGTTGCAATGGGTTTGGGATGAAAAATGATTCGCTTGAAGTCCTTTAAGGTTAAGGATAAACCCATGCCGAACATAATGACAATCAACACGATGGGGAGCATAATATCAGAGAAGTTGCTGGCATTCATCATTTGCAAATACTTTCACGATTTAAAAATTAAAAAAATTCAAAGATATCATTTTTGGATCATATTGGGAATAAAAAGAAAAATTATTGATGAACCGCTCATTCACTATCGTGCACAAAAAGGATATGAACCGAGCTTGCGAGCTCGCCGAAGGCAAATAAGCACGAGGGATCCGTGTGGTTTGAAAGATTTTGGTTTATTATAGAATTTGATATTTATTTGAAATACAGAAGTTTAATATGGAATTTATCTCACATGAACATCAGGGATTAAATCATGCTTTACCCAGTCAAAAAAAGGTTCTCTTTTCAAAGCTTTTTTATAAATGGCCAGTGCTTCCTGTTTCTGGTTATTATCGACATACATCCGTCCCATTCTCACCAGTGTGTTGACGTATAACCAGTTACAACCTGAAAAAGCATCTTTCTGCTCAAATAAATTAATGGCTTTTTCATACAATACTATCGCCTCCTCTACGCTTCCGCCAAAAACAGGAGGCATAAAATATTTGGCATTGCCTTTTTCAATCCATGCTGTCGCATTCTTATTATCCGCTTTAATGGCCCGCTCAATATATTTCATGCTTTTGGGGCCGAGATAGATGGCTTTGGATTTATTGAGTCCTATCTCAAAACCATAAAAAGCCCCTTTTAAAGCAAGAAGTTCAGAATCACCCGGATCATTTTCCATAAGTTTATTCAGGTATTTCCATGCTTTGTCCAGTATTGCCGAGGCTTCATCATCCTTATTAACACCGATTTTATACCCTATATATCCATACTGGGCAAATAGCAAAGTCTTTAATAATTCCTCTTCCGATTTATATTGATGGCCAGATTGGGAGAGTCCGGAAGCAGAAGAATTATCTCCTTTTTCAGAACCATTGTTTATGAAAGTCTTGTCCCCGGAATAAGCCAGATACTGTTGCTCGAGGTCCAGCATAGCATCTTCCCACATGGAAATATCACCGGATATATATGCCTGATAAATGCTGCAGTCGTTGCTGTATGGGTTTGCAATAAGAAGATTTGCCATTGACAAGTTCATCAATACAATGATGCTTGCGAAAATGCCTTTGAGGAAGGTGTTATTCATATTGCCTGATAGTTTTTAATATAGTTAGCACTAAGAAAAAAGTTCATTCACCCATCAGCTTTTCGTCTTGTAAAGATTCCACCAGGGAATGTAAGGCATGTGATGATGTTCGTGGTGATAGCCGAAAAAATAACATGAAATCAGTGCCAAAAAATGATTCTTTTTCATCGTCCGGGCATTATAAGGTTTCATATGGTCTTCATGGGGCTGTTTATGGGGATAATATACCCCAAAATAAAACAATTGTATGGTTCCGAGTAAAGCAGGAATTACCCAAAAACTAAAAATTGCCGCTTCAGTAAACCAAATCATCAGAAGGTTAAAGATTCCGCCAAGGAGAATAAGCTGAACGACGGTGAGATAACGCCAGAAAAAGGTGGCCAGCCAGTAAAAGAAGTTCTGGGATCTCACACAATAATCCGGATCTCCCTCCATGCCCGAGTATTTATGATGTTTGTAATGATTCTTTGATAGTTTTTTATAGCTAAACGCTGCAAATAAGAATGCAGCCAGATATCCGGTAAAAGTGTTAATGTTTCTGTTTTTGGAGACCGTTCCATGTATGGCATCATGACTGGTAATGAAGAGGCCGGTATATAAAAATCCCTGGATGAGGACATGTAAATAAAAAAAAGGATTGGTTAAATCCGGCTCAACATTCAACAGGACATATACTAAGTGTCCCGCCCAAAGCAAAATGATGGTGATTGCGATGAAAATTCCCATAATTTATCGTTTGATTCTTCCAAATTACAATATTTCTTTTTTTACCTTTGAACCGTATAGCATAACCTGCTGGTTGAAATATATTTCTCTGCACCAAAACTACTAATTATATCACAAAAAAAACAATCAAACGAAAGGAATGGTTTTAAAAATTTTATATCATGAACACATCAAAGCAAACCGGTACAATCATCCAAGCATTTATTCATGATAGTTTTTCGGAATCTAATGGGGTAAGAATTGATCCATGGGTATTGAAAATAGAAAAAAAAAACATAAAAAAACTCATAGATCATCCTGCTGATGACAATGATCCATATATTGAATCCCTGATTGATTCATATATTCAGCAATGCAGGGAGATCTGCTCACCAGCTGCAGCTTACCGAATTTTTGATCATATTGTTCATTCTCCGGAAGATAATACCTTTTCAATCAAAGGGGTCAACTTTTTTGTCAATAAGATTGTAAACGAACAACTCAAAAACTCCATACATATGATTGTTTTTGCAGCGACAGCCGGCAATGAAATCGAAAACTATGCCAATCAATTAAATGCCAAGGATGATTTTCTTGAAAGTTATATCGTTAATGCCATTGGTTCCGTCATTGCAGAGACCGCCGCAGGCTATCTTCATCAAAGAATAGAAAAAATCGCCGGAGATGTTGGCATAAAAGCTACAAACCCCTACAGTCCGGGGTATTGCGACTGGAATGTCAGTGAGCAGCGTAAACTTTTTTCTCTGCTGCCTGAAAATGTATGCAACATAAGACTCACGGAAAGCGCTTTAATGATGCCGATTAAATCTGTGACCGGTTTTATCGGTATCGGTCATCAAGTAAAGAAAACCGATTACCCCTGTAAATTCTGTCCGCATAATAGTTGCATTGGAAGAAAAACCGGAAATCTTTAATACCAGTAAGCCAGATTTAAAGGCTTTAAAAACAAATATTTACACTTTATTGGTGTGTGTGAGAAAACCAGTGTTTTTGAAAGTGACTCAGAACCATTAATTAGCGGTGTGCTCATGTGCCTCCGGGTTGTATCCGGCCCCTGAAATTTTTGATTTGATGTCAGCGATGTTCACTTTAACCGTGTCATAGGTTATCACCGTTTGTTTACCGGTATGCGATGAGACAACCTCGGCCACCCCTGCAAGGGATTGCACCGAGTTGTTGATGGCTTCCTCACAACCGGCGCATGTCATTCCTTCCACCTGAATTTCAACCGTACTAAATGCGGAGGAATCCATCACCGCTTTTTCTTCTTTCTGCTCCGCTGAACTTTCCTCTTTTGCCGAATGGCATGAAAACGAAAATAAAAATACAACCATCATTATGGCCAATCCTGTTTGCTTCATGTTTTTTAAATTTTATTGTTTTTTAAAATGAACCCCTCATCAACGCCCGTTCACAAAATGAGATGAGATAACCATGAGGGCTCCATATGGATTGAAACGCAAAAGTTTGTTTTAAAATTGATTATTTGTTTGAAATACAATGGTTTAATTTAATATTTATCACATATGAATTATCTGGCACCTTTATCCGGCATGTATTGAATGATTTCAGGGGCTTGTTATTCCTTTTTCCTGGCAGCATTCAGTTTCCTCATAATGGGTTTCCAGGTCAATATCAAAAAAATCAGGAATGCAATAAAAGTGACGGAGATACCCATTACTTTAGTAATATTCAAAGCGTATTTTTGTCCTTCCGGGTCATAACTGTAACAATACTGCAATACCCGGTTGATGGTCGGACCCGATTTGCCTTCGAAGGTCTCAAGCACGGCCATTTTGAATTCAAAAGGCAGAAAATAGGTTCCATTCAGGTACCGCGTTATTTTTTGATCCGGACTAATGAAAATTAATGATGCAGAATGCACAAAATCATTTCCTTGCGGCTTATATTTGAATCCGGTCGACGCTGTGATCTTCGCAATATTGGCACTGTCAGCGGTAAAAAACATCCAATGATCATTCACTTTTTGCTTGTTCTCCATACGGCTCAGGTAGTTGGCTTTTTTATTTACCGCCAGGGAATAGGTTTCACTCGGATCAAAACTGATGGTGAATACCTGGTAATCCTTTCCCAGTTCCACATCTGCTTTTTCAATGACCTCCGATAAACCATCCATCAAAGGAGTACATAAACCCGGACATCGGTAATAGACCAGGGTCAGGATGGTGGGCTTGTCGATTAAATCATTGATGACCATGGTGTCCCCCATCTCATTTACCATGGTAATGTTTTCCGGTATATATTCATTCAACTGCTCATCTATTCCAATTTCCATCTGAGACCCGATGTTGGTTGATTCCTGGGAATAAACCGGATTATAAAATAGAAATATAACCAGTATGAAGATAAAAAGTTGTTGCATGATTTCTAATTTTTATTGATAAGTCTGTGCTTACTGTTAATGATTGCACTTATTGTTTATGAATTTGAAAGATTCGAAACACCACACCTTTATCCTATTAACAAATATAAATAAACTTCGGTTTAATGCATCCGGATATGTTAATCAATATGTTTTTTATTTGACATTTCTTTTTATATTTGGTCGTATAATTTGTAATCCATGCCATACAATTCATTAACAGAAGCCTTCAGCCTCAGTCTAAAAAGATTCAAAAGCATGGCCCGGGAAAAAAGCGACCCTATAATTCGTCAACTTGCCAAATAAAATTATTATGATAACCACAGCTAATATGATTCAAATGCAAACAATATGATTGAAAATGTTGATTTATCGCTGGTAAACTGGTCAAGGGCACAATTTGCTTTAACGGCCATATATCACTGGTTTTTTGTCCCCTTAACCCTTGGATTGTCATTTATCATGGCTTTCATGGAAACCATTTATGTGCGAACCGGAAAAGAGGAATGGAAACGCATCACCAAATTCTGGATGAAGCTGTTTGCCATCAATTTCGTCATTGGCGCAGCCACCGGTTTAATCCTTGAATTTGAATTCGGAACAAACTGGTCGAATTATTCGTGGTTTGTGGGCGACATCTTTGGAGCCCCCCTTGCCATTGAAGGCATCATGGCATTCTTCCTGGAATCGACCTTCATTGCTGTCATGTTCTTCGGCTGGGATAAAATCAGCAAAAAATTTCATTTATTATCCACATGGCTGGTTGCTGTCGGGGCCAATTTATCCGCACTATGGATCCTCGTCGCCAATGCATGGATGCAGCATCCTGTTGGCATGCGTTTTAATCCGGACACGGCCAGGAATGAAATGCATAATTTCTGGGATGTTATTTTATCCCCCATTGCTGTCAATAAGTTCCTGCATACCATCAGCTCTGGTTTTGTATTGGGTTCCATTTTCGTCATAGGAGTCAGCGCCTGGTTTTTGATTCAAAACAGGGAAAAGCGGCTGGCCAAAAAAAGCATGGCTGTTGCCTCCATATTTGGGTTAATCACTTCCATTTTTCTGATTTTTACCGGGGATGACTCGACAAGGAAAATGGCCGAAACCCAGCCAATGAAATTTGCATCGCTGGAGGGGTTATATAACGGACATAAAGGAGTACCCCTGGTGGCCATTGGAATTTTGAGCAACGGAGAAAGTCAGGAAGGCAACCTCAAAGAGCGTTTCACCTTCAAAATAGAATTTCCGAATTTACTTTCCTACATGACTTATTTAGACCCGAATGCTTTCATTGCCGGCATCAATGACCTTATTGAGGGCAATGAAGAATACAACATCATGCCGGCACAGGAAAAAATAGAAAGGGGGCGTTATGCCCGGAAAATGCTAAGGGAATATAAAGAAGCCAAAGACAACAATGACGAACCAAAAGAACAAGAACTAAAAAAACTGTTTGAAAGCGAAGATTTTCAAAAAAACTATTTCGGATATTTCGGCTATGGCTTTCTGAATGATACAGACAGCCTGATTCCCAATGTGCCGCTGACTTTCTATAGTTTCCACATAATGGTGATATTGGGATTCTATTTTCTCCTCTTTTTTATGCTCACTTTGTTTTATTCCTATAAAAACCAGCTTGAAAAAAGAAGGTGGTTCTTAAGAGTGGCATTATTAACCATTCCACTGGCCTACCTGGCCACGATAGCAGGATGGCTGGTGGCTGAGATGGGCCGTCAGCCCTGGATTATACAGGACTTAATGCCAACTGTTGCGGCGGTTTCCCAGATAAACGCAAATACCGTGCAGATTACTTTCTGGCTGTTTTCTTTGATTTTTACGGCTTTATTAATTGCCGAGCTGAAAATAATGACCAAGCAGATTAAAACCGGTCCCAAAGAAGGAGGAAAATAATCATGTTATTAGAAATTTCTCATTTTGCATTTCAACAATATTGGTGGGTTTTAATATCCATTCTTGGCAGTCTTCTGGTATTTCTGATGTTTGTGCAGGGCGGTCAGACATTGATCTACAACATCGGAAAAGATGAAACGGAACGCAGCATGCTCGTCAATGTGCTGGGCCGAAAATGGGAAACCACTTTCACTACACTGGTCACCTTCGGTGGCGCATTTTTTGCCTCCTTCCCCCTGTTTTATTCCACCAGCTTCGGCGGTGCCTACTGGCTCTGGATGGCCATATTATTTAGTTTTATTATCCAGGCCATTTCCTATGAATACCGTTCCAAACCAAATAATTTCCTTGGCCCGAAGACTTATGATACTTTCCTTTTCATAAACGGGGCCTTCGGTACTTTTTTAATCGGAGTGGCAGTGGCTTCATTCTTTACCGGTTCACAATTTTCTGTGAATGAGATGAATTTCTCCAAATGGGAAAATCCGCTTCATGGACTGGAAACCATTGCCAACATAAAGAATATCCTGTTGGGATTATCCGTCTTTTTATTGGCCAGGATCCTCGGCATCCTCTATTTTATAAAAAACATCGACGATGAAAACCTGAACATCCGTTCAAGAAAACATCTTGTGTATAACGCCGTTCCATTTGTACTGGTGTTTATAAGCTTTATTGTAATCATCATGTTATCAGATGGCTACGCCTATCACCCGGAGTCCAAAGTCGTTTCTTTGGAAAACCATAAATACCTGCATAATTTTATCCAAATGCCTTTGGTATTAATGTTTTTTCTGATGGGGGTAGGACTGGTATTATTTGGCATCTTCAGAACCTATTTCTATCGAAACTTTAACAATGGAATATTTTTTACCGGTGCGGGCACCATTCTGACAGTTTTCAGCCTGTTTATTATTGCCGGATTCAACAATACGGCCTTTTATCCCTCCACCTATGATATTCAGAGTTCACTGACCATTGAAAACAGTTCTTCCAGTTATTATACCCTGAAAACCATGAGCTACGTTTCATTGCTCATTCCTTTTGTGGTCACCTATATTGTGATTGCCTGGCGGTCAATAAACCGGCAAAAGCTTAATAAAGAAGAAATCCAGGGCGAAGGCCATAAATATTGAACGCTGACATTACAGGATAAAAAAATGGATAGCAAATAATGAAGAACAACAACAATAAATACTGGTTCCGAAGTATAAATAATCCCTGTTAAAATTACATTTATAAAAATAATTATCATGTACCTTACCTCCGTTTTATGGTTGCTTAGCTGGCCCGCATTAATCGCACTTAGTTATTTTATCATTGTTTATGTATTGAAAAAAATCGAACATAAACTGGAAGAATAAAAGTACATATTATCATTTTTATTCTTGAAAAATTATTATAGATTTGCTTGATTAAGTGCCAGTTTATTTACTTTTATCCCCTAATTAGTGACAATAATAAAACTAACTAATTATTCTAAAGTGGTTCTAAGAAGGCGTCAAGAACAAGGCATGCGAGCCTTAA
>CAYFUP010000094.1:0-12828 GCA_964346235.1 uncultured Bacteroidales bacterium
TCAAGGAGAGCATAACGCAGTTATTGATGCCTTCTTAGAGCCACTAAATAACAGATTATGAACCATTCAGTTTCCATTGTCATTGCATCACTTTTATTGAATATCTTCTCAGCATTTGCCCAGCATCAGCATTCCACCAATGCTTTTCAGGAATATAAAAGCACTTCCAGCTTGTCATCCTACTTCCTGAATGATAATTTCAATTATGATATCACTTATCATAAGTTTTACTGGAAAGTTGACCCGGCAGTCCACTATATCACCGGAGAGGTCTCTACAACTTATACAGTGACAGAAGACAATACCCAATCCGTTCATTTTGAGCTTGCGGACAATTTGCAGGTAGACAGCATCATTCATAATGATCAGCGACTTGACTTCTACCACAATCAGGGCAATCTCGAAGTCCTCCTTTCCCAGGCTTATCAAAAGAATGAAAAGAGTTCCTTGACGGTTTATTATCAGGGAGAGCCAGTCAGCGACCAATGGGCATTCAGAACGGAAGAACATGACGGAGAACCGGTTTTATGGACTTTATCGGAGCCATATGGTGCCAAAGAATGGTGGCCCTGTAAACAGACCCTCAATGATAAAATTGATTCGATAGACATCTATATAGAGATTCCGAAACAATATAAAGCTGCCAGCAACGGACTTTTGATAGATACCTCCGTTCAGGAAAACAAAACGGTTTGGCACTGGAAGCATAAACACCCCATCGCGGCTTACCTGATTGCCATGGCTGTGACCAACTACCGGGTATATAATGAAGAAGTTAAGCTTACTGACGGCCACTCTTTAACCATTGAAAATTATGTCTATCCCGAAGCTTATGAATCCGCAAAGCAAAAAACCAGGCTGCTGCATCCGGTGCTGAAGTATTACGACAGTCTGCTCATCCCGTATCCATACAAAGATGAAAAATATGGCCATGCACAATGTAACTTCAGGGGAGGTATGGAACATCAAACCATGACTTTTGTGGGCCTTTTCAGTAGAAGCCTTCTAAATCATGAACTGGTGCACCACTGGTTTGGAGATTATATCACCTGTGGCAGCTGGCAGGACATATGGCTTAATGAAGGTTTTGCCACTTATTTTGAAGGCCTGGCCAGTGAAAAAGGCATGAGCTCCATGGATTGGGAATCCTGGAAGTCACATCATATCAGTCAGGCCACCAAAGAACCGAACGGTTCCGTATATGTATATGATACCACCTCGGTGGGACGGATATTTAATTCCAGGCTTTCTTACTCCAAAGGAGCCATTCTTCTGCATATGCTGCGATGGACCCTTGGTGATGATATATTTTTTGATGCCATCAGGAATTACCTGAATGACCCCGAATTAGCTGATGGCTACGCCAAAAGTCCGGATTTGATTGGTCATTTTGAAAACGGCGCCAACCGGGGATTGGATGAATTTTTTAATGATTGGTTGTATGGAAAAGGGTTTCCCACATACAATGTTCAATATCAGCAATATACAAACAATATACTGGAAATCAAGCTATTTCAGGAACAAAGTGATCCCTCCGTTTCCTTTTTTGAGATGAAGGTACCCATAATGCTGAAAGGTGCTTCCCACGATACCTTAATCTTACTTGATCATCAGCATTCAGGAGAAACATTTACTCTTCAGCCGGGATTTCCTGTGGAGTCAATAATCTTTGACCCGGAACACTGGATTCTTACCACCAATCCGGTGATCATTAACTTGCTGGGCAATCAGATCCGGATTTATTCCATGGAAAATGCCTACGGGGTATTTAAAATATCCGGCATCAATGAAAATGAAATCAAGTCAGTCTCTGTCTTTGATATCACCGGACGGTTAATTGAAAATAAACCCGCAGAAAAAAACCGCTTTGATTTGTCGCATTATCAAAGCGGTCTGTATATTATCCGGATCCATACCCCTTACCATTCTTTTTCGGAAAAGGTATGGATTTACTGACTTTTTTTATTTCAAATCTCTCGCATTCATTCGATCGACTGATTTGAACTTTTTCATTTCAGTTTATCTGACTGCTGCTATGGCTGCGGCCAGCCGTGCAATCGGTACCCTGTAAGGTGAACAGCTCACATAATTCATTCCAACCCTGTGGCAGAATTCCACTGAGCTGGGTTCTCCTCCATGCTCTCCGCAGATTCCGATTTTTAGGTCGCTGCGGGTGGTTCTTCCTTTCTTAACGCCCATCTCAACGAGCTGACCCACACCAGTCTGATCCAATACCTGGAACGGATCGTTTTTCAGGATTCCTTTATTCAGATAGATAGGAAGGAATCTTCCTGCGTCATCCCTGGAATACCCAAAGGTCATCTGGGTCAGGTCATTGGTTCCAAAAGAAAAGAAATCAGCGGAATGAGCCACCTCATCTGCAGTTAGCGCAGCCCTGGGAACTTCAATCATGGTGCCCACCAAATAATCGATGGAATCGTTCCTTTCTTCAAACACTTGATTCACGGTAGATCTTACAATATCTTCCTGCATCTTTAACTCTTCGAGGGTGCCGATTAAAGGTATCATAATCTCAGGCAAGACTTCGGCGCCTTTTGATTTAAGGTTAAGGGCAGCTTCAATAATGGCCCTTGCCTGCATTTCAGTTATTTCAGGATAGGTATTGCCAAGCCGGCATCCCCTGTGTCCAAGCATCGGGTTGAATTCAAAAAGGGATTCCACTTTGGCTTTCACTTCCGAAGCACTTAAACCCAATTGATCAGCAATGGCTTTCTGATTTTTTTCTTCGTGCGGAACAAACTCATGCAGGGGTGGGTCAAGCAACCTGACAGTAACCGGTAGTCCACTCATTGATTCGAATATTCCTTCAAAATCTTCTCTTTGAATGGGCAATAATTTTTCTAGTGCTTTTCTTCTTCCTTTTTCATCATCAGCCAGTATCATCTCACGCATGGCGGTAATCCTGTCGCCTTCGAAAAACATATGCTCTGTCCGGCATAGTCCTATGCCTTTGGCGCCATAACTTCTAGCCACAGAGGCATCATGAGGAGTATCCGCATTGGTTCTGACCAGCATCACAGAATGCTTATCCGCCAATTCCATTAGTTCGGCAAAATTACCGGACACTTCCGGTTCGATGGTGTCCACCTTGCCTTCGATGATTTCTCCGGTAGAACCGTTTAACGAGATCCAGTCTCCTTCATTGAATACTTTGCCTTCAATCGTCATGGTTTTTTCACGGTAGTTTATTTTTACTTCCCCAGCTCCGGAAACGCAGCATTTTCCCATTCCTCTGGCAACAACAGCAGCATGGGATGTCATTCCACCCCGTGCCGTTAATATTCCTTTGGCTACATTCATGCCTTTTAAATCTTCCGGGGAAGTCTCCACCCTGGCCAGCAACACATCTTTCCCATCATTAGCCCATTCCTCAGCTTCATCCGCATGGAAAACAAGCTGTCCGGTAGCAGCTCCCGGAGATGCAGGCAATCCTTTTGCCAGCACGTTGGATTTTTTCAATGCCTCTTTATCAAAAACTGGATGTAAGAGCTCATCGAGTTTTTCAGGCTCACAGCGAATCAAGGCGGTTTTTTCATCAATCAATCCTTCGTGAAGCATGTCTATGGCTATTTTCACCATGGCTGCACCTGTTCTTTTCCCGTTGCGGGTTTGCAGGAACCAAAGTTTGCCTTCCTGAATGGTAAACTCGAGGTCCTGCATGTCTTTATAATGTTCTTCCAGCTTTTTCTGGATATTAAATAATTCTTTGTACACTTCAGGCATGGATTCTTCCAGTGAGGGATATTTAGAGGCTCGCTCATCTTCTGATACACTGGCAAATTCAGCCCATCTCAACGAACCTTCTTTGGTGATTTGCTGGGGGGTTCTGGTTCCGGCCACCACATCCTCTCCCTGAGCATTTATCAGATACTCTCCGTTGAAAACATTTTCACCGGTAGCTGCATCACGGGTAAAGGCTACACCGGTAGCAGATGTATCACCTGTATTGCCAAATACCATGGCCTGTACATTGACAGCTGTACCCCATTCTTCAGGTATCTTGTTTATCTGGCGGTAATATTTGGCCCTTGGGGTATTCCAGCTATCAAAGACCGCAATGATGGATCCCCATAACTGTTCCCATGGATCTGTCGGGAATTCCTTGCCCAGGTTGTCCTTTACTGCTTTTTTGAACTTCTGAACCAATTCTTTTAAATCATCAGTGGTTAGCTGTGTATCGAGTTCAACGCCCCTGGCTTCTTTTACTTTTTCAATGATTTCTTCGAAAGGATCCATGTCTTCCTTAGAAGCAGGTTCAAGGCCCAATACCACATCTCCGTACATTTGAATAAACCTGCGGTATGAATCCCAGGCAAACCTTTCATTTCCTGTTTTCTTTGCCAAACCCTCAACAGCTTCTTCATTCATTCCAAGATTTAACACGGTATCCATCATACCGGGCATGGAAACCCTCGCACCTGAACGGACTGAAACCAGCAATGGTTCTTCTTTGTCACCAAAGGTCATACCCATGATTTTTTCAATATGATGGATGCCTTTTTCCACTTCCGCTTTCAGCAACGCAACTACTTTATCTTTTCCTAATTGTGTGTATTCTGTGCATGCATCTGTGGTAATGGTAAATCCAGGAGGTACCGGAACACCAACAAGACTCATTTCAGCAAGGTTTGCACCTTTACCACCAAGTAAATTTTTCTGGTCTCTACTACCTTCAGCTTTTTTATCACCAAAAGTATAAACTCGTTTTGTGTTTGACATCTTTGTAACGTTTTTGGTTATTAATATATTGATTATTATCTGTTTACCCGATATTTTTCCATTTTTAAAACGGAGTTACAAAAATATTTAAAAATTCAAGAAAATGAATGAATTAAACCCAAGAATAACATGTTTTTAAATAGGTTGGGAAATCAGCAGCTTACCATATTGATAAACGTCTTCACGTGCAAATGTCAAATCAGTTTCCTGCACGTGGGTGAAACTGCATGACGGTTTCTCTCAAATAGGTGCGGTCAATATGGGTGTATATTTCTGTAGTCAGAATGGACTCATGCCCCAGCATTTCCTGTACCACGCGGAGATCGGCTCCGCCTTCAATTAAATGACTGGCAAATGAATGCCGGAAAGTATGGGGACTTATTTCCTTTGTTATACCTGCTATGGATTTTAAAGCTTTAACAATGTTAAATATCATTACCCTGGTCAATCTGCTTCCCCGTCTGTTTAAAAATAAAAAATCTGCTTCTCCTTTTTTTATCTCAAGGTGCTTTCTTTCAAAATCTTTGTAAAGGCTTATTTCTTTCATGGCTTTTCGACCGATAGGCACCAATCTTTCCTTGTTCCCTTTTCCAATTATACGGATGTAACCATCTTTAAAATATAAATGGCTAATTCTTAGTCCAACCAACTCTGAAACCCTCAAACCACAGCCATACAGAGTTTCTATGATGGCTTTGTTCCTTTGTCCGCCCGGCTTGCTTAAATCAACCGATTCCACCATTTTGTCGATTTCATCAATGGACAGGACTACAGGCAGCTTCCTTCCCAATTTCGGAGCCTCCAGCATGGAAGCAGGATTGGTTTGAATAAAGTCTTCTAACAGCAAGTATTTATAAAATGTTTTGATTCCCGAAATAATTCTTGATTGCGTACTGCTAGTAATTCCCAATTCATTGATATATGCTAAAAAGTGTTGTAACATTTCCAAATCCAATTGCTCAGGTTTAAGTCCGGCATTGGAAAGAATGATAAAATCCTTCAGCTTTTTGACATCATGAAGGTAGGCTTCAATCGAATTCTCGGAAAGTGATTTTTCAAGCTTCAGAAACACCCCAAAATCTTTAATATATGTATCCCATATCATAATTCTTCATTAATGTTCCATAAAAATTCATTCCTGTTTATGGTTTATCCTTACTTTTGATAACTTTGCAAAAATACAACATTTAAGCTAATGTTATGAGGTTGAAGGATATATATAAAACCATAGAAACATGAAGATTTTGATTATTAACGGACCCAACCTCAATTTACTGGGTATCCGGGAAAAAAATATTTATGGAAGTAATTCATTTGAGGATTACCTGAATGAGATAAAACAACAATATAAGGAAATCGAAATTGAATACTTTCAATCCAATCATGAAGGAGAAATCATCGACAAATTGCATGAAGCCGGTTTCTCTGTGGATGGTATTCTGCTGAATGCCGGGGCGCTGACCCATACATCAATCGCCATTGCAGATGCCATTTCATCCATCACTTCCCCTGTTGTTGAGGTACATATTTCAAATGTATTCAGCCGGGAAACATACAGGCACCAATCAATGATTGCCCCGAAATGCAAAGGTTCCATTTCAGGATTTGGCATGAATTCATACAAGATGGGGATAGAAAGTTTCCTGTAGTTTGTTGGTAAAAATTGGTTTATTACAAGAAAAAAAAATGCTCGTATGAACCCCTCATCAACGAAAGTTTACAAAAAGAATATGATGTAAACATGAAGGAGGAATAAGTTTTAGAAGGTTTAAGTTTGATTTAGAATAAGAAATACCATAGAAATAATATAGATTTATAAAAGAATTATCTCTTATGAAGAAAACCAAAGTGGTGGCTACCATATCCGATAAAAACTGCGACACTGATTTTGTTAAAACCCTTTATGAAAGGGGCATGAACGTTGTACGGCTCAACACAGCCCATCAGACGCCGGATGATACCCTGAAAATAGTAAACAATGTGCGGGCAGTTTCAGATAAAATCGCCTTACTGCTCGATACCAAAGGTCCTGAAATCAGGACGGTGAAAACTGATAAAAGAATAATCATCAATCAGGGAGAAAAGGCAATTATCAAAGGAAATCCCCATAAAGAACCTGATGAAAACTATCTTTATGTTTCTTATGAACACATTGCCAGGGATATCCCCGTGGGAAGTAAGATTTTGATTGACGATGGGGAAATAGAATTTGATGTCAAGGACATCATAGGGGATGAGATCCATTGTGTCGCCACCAATGGTGGTGTCGTAAAAGGAAAAAAAAGCGTCAATATTCCAAAGGTGTCCATTAACCTTCCCGCACTGAGTGAAAAAGACAGGGAATATGTGCATTTTGCCATTGAACACGACATTGACTTCATTGCCCACTCTTTTGTCAGAAGCAAGGAAGATGTGGTTGAAATTCAGGAAATCCTTGATCAGCATGATTCAAAAATAAAGGTCATCGCAAAAATAGAAAACCAGCAAGGCGTTGATAATATTGACGAGATTTTGGAACATGTGTATGGTGTGATGGTGGCAAGGGGAGATTTGGCCATCGAAATACCCTATGAAAAAATTCCAGGCATTCAGAAATTGCTGATTAATAAGTGTATAGAAGCAAGGAAGCCGGTAATCATAGCCACTCAGATGCTGCACAACATGATTCACAGTCCCAGGCCCACCAGGGCAGAAGTCAGCGATATTGCCAATGCCATTTACAGCAAAGCTGATGCCATCATGCTGAGCGGGGAAACGGCTTACGGAAGCTATCCTGCCGAATCCGTTTCAACCATGGCAAAAGTGGCGGAGGAAGTGGAAAAAAGCCGTAGCGACTTTCATGAAATCCCCTTGATGGTATTAAACAATGAAATATCCGCATTGTTAATACGGAAAGCTGTTGAAATATCCCTGGAGGTGGACTGCAGGGCCATAATTGCCGATTCTCTCACTGGTCGTACAATCAGGGGACTATCAGCCTACCGGGGAAGAAAAATAATATACGGCCAATGTTATGATAAAAGGATTGTCAGGGAATTGTCCCTGTCTTTTGGCGTTTATGCCAATTATATGGAACCTCGCGACAGCGCACAGGAGTTCATCTCCGCTTCTCTCAAAAACTTGATGAAAGAAAAAAAGCTGCGCGAAGATGATTTCATTGTCATCCTGGCGGGCAATTTTGGAAAAACCCAGGGGGCTTCATACATTGAAATAAGTTCTGTACAAAATCTAAAAAACAGCAAATAGCTTTTTATATCCTGGTTAAGGCATGAACTTAACGAAATCTCAAAATTCTGAATTGAATTTTGTATTTTTAAGGATTGTTTATTTAAATTGTTAGATGACCAGATGGGAAAAAAACCATTTTTTGCGATATTCATTATATTTATTGGGCTTTCAACATCATCAAATGCTTCAGGGTATTTTTCAGGATACACGCCATCAAAACATGCAGAATTTTCACTGTTAACCAATACACCCGGCCAGCAACTTTACACCATATTCGGGCACAGTGCCATCCGCTATAAGGACTCATTGTATGATGTTGACATTGTCTATAACTATGGTACCTTTGATTTCAGCACTCCCTATTTCTATTTAAAATTTATAAAAGGCAAATTAAATTATTTCTTATCGGTTCAGTCCTTTGACCATTATTTCATTTGGACGGATGATATCCAAAAGATTTATGAGCAGAAACTTCAATTAACCTTATCGCAAAAAAAGGAATTAATCCGGTTTCTTGAAAACAATTACCAGGGTGAAAATCGGTTTTATCTGTACGATTTCTTTTTTGACAATTGTGCCACCCGAATCAGGGACGCATTAAAAAAGACTTTTCATGATGAAGTAACATTTGAATTCTTCGAATCTCCTCATGACCGAACATTCCGTCAATTGCTTAATCCGTATATCATGAAATACCCCTGGGTGGATTTGGGCATTGACCTGGCGCTTGGCATGGAAGCTGACAAAGTTGCGGCGCCGCGCGAATACATGTTCTTACCGGATTATCTGATGGAAGCTTTTTCAGTGGCCAGCATCCGGCATGGTAATGAAATGATGCCCCTGGTAAATGAGAATCAAACCCTGAAAGAAGGTGCACCGGACCATATCATGGCTGATTTTTATATGGCTCCTGTTTTTGTTTTCTGGACCATTTTTGGGATCATCCTGGTTATATCCTTCCTTGGTTACAGAACCAACCGGATCAATGTTTGGATTGACCGAATCTTATTTGGGATAACCGGATTGCTTGGACTGCTTTTCATTTTTCTCTGGATAGGAACCAATCATGCTGTCATGCAAAACAACCTGAACATCATATGGGCATTGCCCAGCAATATTTTGCTTTTATTCATAATAAACAGGAAAGAAAGATTTCTTAAACTATTAAACCCCTATTATTTAATACTCACCATCATTTTGTTGGTATTTTTAGCCATCAGCCACTGGCTGCCGCAGGAATTTCACTTCTCTATCTATCCCTTGGTATTGGTTCAGTTAACCAGATCAGTCATGAATTACAAAAGATATCAAAAGATTAAGAAAACCAGCATTTCTTCGGCGAGTTATCCAAAGCAAGAAAATCATGAAGTTTGAGGTGTATCATATTGAGGTGTAGTTCCTGCAGGCTTATCTCCTGTATCAAATTCTGAAACCCATCACCAAAACATCATCCACCTGCGATTCTTTGCCTTTCCAGGATTCAAAAGTTTTTTGCAATGCTTCTTTTTGTCTCGCTGCATCATATTCAGAAATCTCAAGAAAAAGCGTTCTCAGGTTTTTCATCAGGTATTTATGCTTTTTCTCACCCCCTATCTGATCAGGATATCCATCAGAAAACAAGTATAACATGTCATTTTTCCTGACTTCAATTTCATGATTGGTGAATTCTCCTTTTTCATTGATATAGATGCCCACCGGCATCCTGTCACCCTTGTAGCGGATTATTTCACCATTTCTCACAATGAATAGGGAATTAAAAGCTCCTGAAAAATGTATGGCTTGTTTATGAGGATTTAAAATACACAGAGCCATGTCCATGCCGTCTTTTCTTTCTGCTGCCCTGCCCGACTGCCTTAATGCTTTTTTCACTTCAATGGTTAATTCAGTTAAAATTTCTCCGGCATTCAAGGTATCTGGCAATTGGGTGATAACCTGGTTCAATAATGAAATTCCCAGCACACTCATAAAAGCTCCGGGCACACCGTGACCGGTACAGTCAGCAGCCGCAATGATCAGATTGTCTTTCTTTTTATTCATGTAGTAAAAATCGCCACTCACAATATTCCGGGGCAACAAATAGATGAAATGTTCTCTGAAATAATTCTGATAATTGATATTGCCGGGCAACATGGCCTTTTGTATGCGACTCGCATATTGAATACTCGCTGTGATATCCTTGTTTTGTTTTTCAATCTGAGTCATCTGGTTGAAAACATGATTTCGTTGTGCTTCAATCTCATCCCGTTGCGACTCAATTTCCTCCTTCTGTTTTCTGATTTCCCGGGTTCGGTTCTTCACTTCTTCTTCAAGCAAATCCTTTGCCTTCTTTAGGTTTCTAAGTCTCAGCTGAATGAATAAATAAATACCAAGAATCATAACTATGATGGCGGTTATAATAAACCAGGCCGTCTTCCAAAAAGGTGGTTTTATGGTGAAAGCATAGGTAGCATCCTCACTGCCTGCCCAGTCGCCTTCATTATAATTTACCTGTACCAAAAACTCATAATCTGCGGGTGGTAAATTTGAATAGGTAACCATTCTGGATGTTGTTTCCGCATTCCAGTCAATATCGAATCCCTTTAGTTTATATCTGTAGGACAGGCTATTTGAAGATTTGAACCAAATGGCCGTATAATTAAAGGATAAATGATTGTTATTGTATTTAAATTCATTTTTCCCTGGCTCAATTTCTTCAAAAAATGCACTTTTCCGGGTGATGAAAATCTTCGGTAAAATTTTGGCCGAAGTAGTATCTTTTGCGTTGATTTTAATGGCACCGTCTTCCACACCTATCCATAGATTATCTAAACTATCCTTATAAACTGCATTAAGATTAGGTTCCAGGTACGCTACACCTTCCGCTTCTCCATAATAGGTAAATGCAGAATCTTTGATGTCATATACACTTATCCCCATATTACTGATTATCACGACATTGCCGTCTTTATCCGTTGTAAGTCCTCTTACCGAATTGGTTCTGAGTCCGTTCATTTCATTATAATTATAAAGGGTATCCCCGTCATACACAAAGAGGCCTTTTTCGGCACTGTTCATCCAGATATGGCCAAGTCCATCCTCGATGATGGTATATATGTTTTTGCTGAAGTGCTCATTGTCATTTTCTTCAAATGGCACAATGGTATCCTGTTTGTGAATTGACACGCCCCCTCCGTTGGTGGCAACCCATTCATTCATTTTAGAATCAACAAATACCGAATAGGCATATTCGGAAGTTAATCCCTCTTCCTTGCTATAGCAGGTGAATCCTCCCTCATTTTTTTGGTCAAGGCGGCAAACACCACCTCCAAGGGTGGAAAAACAGATGAAACCATTTTTACCGGTGATGTGAATGATATTATCATTGGATAATCCATTTTTAGAAGAATAATTTTCATAATCCAGGGTTTCCGGATTGATTCGAAACACCCCAAATCCATATGTTCCGGCCCATATATATCCCTGGTAATCTTTGTAAAGCGAAATGAATGAACATCTTTCATATTCTGGTTCATTAAAAAGCCGTTTTTGATTCAGCATGCCCATCTTATTTCTTGATACCTGATAAAGGCCTTCTTGTGAAGCGACCCAGTAATGGCCATTGTCATCGATAATGATATTGAAAATATGATGAATGGTAAAACCTACCTGCTGATTGAGGAATTCAAAATTATTATTCTTCCGGATGGATGCTCCTTGATCGGTTCCAATCCATATGTTCCCTTCACGATCTTTAAATATCGAATTTGTTCGGGAATCCGCCAGACCGCTGTTTTTATCAAATTTTGTATGCCAGGGAATTTCTTCTCCATGAAATTCGAGTTTGATGACCCCCTTCCTGGCAGTGCTGACCCAGATCGTATTGGATGACTCAATCACAAAATCATTCAGTGAACCAAATTCCCATTGATTGATGTTTGAAAAAGCTTTTTTTTTCAGGTGATATTTGCAAACCCCATGATCCTCCATGCCTATCCATAAAAACTTATCATCGGTGATTTCAATCCGCTTAACTATGTTATCAGGCAACCCGTCCGACATAGATATTTGATGGACAAACTCATCATTGGCGGGATCATAAACCGAAATTCCTTTGTCAGTTGCAAAATACATGATGTCCCTGGAATCCCTCACGATGTCGTACACATAATTATCGGAAAGTCCGTCATCCGCATTGAGGTTATAGGTGCGGTTTTTTTTCCCTAAGGTGTAGTAATAAATTCCTTCCCCATAGGTCGCATACCATATGGCCTGGCTATCTACATAAAATGAGGAAATGGTTTCTTTGGGAAGACCTGCTTCAGGATTAAACTGATGTATGGAATCCCTGTATTTAACTGATATTTTCCCGCTTTTGTGTCCAATCCAAATTTCCTGATCATTGATTTGTGTGATGGCAGTTATTTCATTATCATACAGTCCTTCATTTTGGGTAAATATGCTGAACTCAACACCATCATAACGGGCTAGCCCATGATTGGTCCCATACCACATATAACCTTTATCATCCTGGAAAAAAGCAGAAACTTCCACATTTTTCCGGTTTTTTAATATTTTATAGTTGTCAAATTTTGGACTTTGAGCAAATATACAGGAAGATGAGAGCGACAATAATATATATATAACGGTTTTCTTCAATATTTTTCAGGCTTTTTAAAACATCATACGGTATTGTGGTATATAATTTATTGAATAGGCCATAATTATTTTTTCTTCAATTTCATGGTCACCTCTACCAGAATTTCTTCCGCGATTTTTTGATTTACCACGGCAGGGATTTTAATGTTATGATCATCGAGAAATACGGTAAATTCAGATTCCACTTCCAATGCATCATCAGATATGGTTAACTGGCTTTTAATG
>CAYFUP010000095.1:0-12609 GCA_964346235.1 uncultured Bacteroidales bacterium
AGCCTCGAACTTGGACATTCTAGTTCAAACTCTTGACTTTATAGACGGACACTAATTTATAGTCTTTATTTCATTTTTTTCTGAAAATGATATAATCCAATAATCCGGCTAATCCAGCCTTTATATTGTTTTCCGGAAGCTCGGAAAGATAAGATTCAGCTTTTGTTTTATATTTAATCATTTCTTCATGGGCCAGTTCCAGACCCTTGTTTTCTTTAACAAAGCGGTTAACATACTGAATTTGCGAAGAACGTAATTTTTTATTGTTGACGATTTTTTTGACTTTTTTGCGCTCGGCATTCCCTGCGTTTTCCAGGGCAAGGATTAGCGGTAAGGTGGTTTTGCTGTCTTTTAAATCATTTCCGGTTGGCTTGCCAATTTTACCATTCAGGTCGTAATCGAACAAATCGTCTTTGATTTGAAAAGCAATGCCAGCGTTTTCCCCAAAATCACTCACCTTTTGAAGTGTTGCTTCATCTGCCTGAACTGATTTTGCCCCGCATTTGGTACAGGCTGAAAACAATGTGGCGGTTTTTTTCCGGATGATGTCAAAATATTCTTCCCGGGTTAAATGGGATTTTCTGTTTTTCTGAATTTGCAGGATTTCTCCTTCACTCATTTCCTTGACGGCTTCTGAAACAATGTCCAGCAGCTCATATTCTTTATTTTTAACAGCCAGCAGCAATCCCTTGGCCAAAAGGAAGTCGCCCATTAATACGGCAATTTTGGATTTCCATAAGGCCTTTATCGAAAAAAAGCCCCTTCGCTGGTAAGAATCGTCAACCACATCATCATGAATCAGGGTGGCGGTATGAAGTAATTCTATGAGGTTGGCCGCTACATATGTTGAATGATTGACATCGTGAAACATTTTGGCGGATAAAAAAACGAACATGGGCCGGATTTGTTTGCCTTTTCTTTTTAATAAGAATTGAACAATCAAGGTAAGCAGGGGAATATCCGTTTTCATGGATTTCTTGAAATATTCCTGGAATGTTTTCATTTCAGGATCGATGAGCATCTTAATTTCAGACAATTTACGGTCCATTCCGGCAAAATCTTTTTGGAAATTGTAAAACTAATGCAATCTATCGAATAAACGTTTTGAAAGCAAAAAAGATTTAAATAAAAATATGGTGGATAACAATTTTAAAAAAAAATGAAATGTTTTAATATTTACGATATATTCCTATATTTGTTAATTATTTATAAATGTAGATATGAAAATAAAAGAAATAAGTTCAGATCAACTTGAGGAAGCTGCAAACATGCTTAAAGCCATTGCGCATCCGATGCGCATAGCGATATTAAGGTACATGGAGGAAGGCAAAAAACTCACTGTCACTGAAATCCATGAATTACTGAATATTGAGCAGTCCACTACTTCCCACCATTTGGGAATACTGAAAGACAAAGGGGTTCTTGCTTCCAAGCGGGAAGGAAAGAATACTTTTTATTATTTGAAGCATGAAAATTTAAAGAATATTGTGGATTGTGTGAGTGAATGCACCAAAAGCCAGTGATTATCACTTCCAGAAATCTAAATAATTATCTTTCCGTTTTTTTATGCGATGCCTCCCTCTGCCATCAACGGAATTATTAAGAAGAAAATATAATATTGTACAATACAGCCAGCAACTGCAAGCAAATTGGATATGGATAAGATCAGGGTAACAAAGGAATTTGAATTTGAAATGGCTCATGCGCTATGGAATTATGACGGTCCATGTAAAAATATTCATGGTCATTCATATAAGCTCAGCATAACGGTTATCGGAACGCCAAACGATGACGAAACCAACCCCAAGTACGGCATGATCGTGGATTTTGGGGATTTGAAAGATATCGTAAAATGCCGGGTTGTGGACAGGTTTGATCATTCGGTATTGATCAATGAAAAAGCTCCGCATCAACAATTGAAGAATGCGGAACAAATGTTTGAGAAGTTTGAAGTAGTCGATTACCAGCCGACCTGTGAAAATATCATCATCGATATTGTTCAGGGATTAAGAAATAATCTTCCTGACCAGCTGGATCTGTTTAGCGTGAAACTTGCTGAAACCTCCAATTCATTTGCGGAATGGTATGCTACAGATAATGAATAATTTATATTATTCGGGCGCTTTAGAATGATTAGTGACATTCATTTCGCGGGACACTGATTGGTTTGGATTTTTTATACAGGGAATATTTGAAATCAAGCATAAAGTATAGTTCAATGGAAAATAATAACCGGTTGTTTTTTCTGGATGCGTATGCATTAATTTTCAGATCCTTTTATGCTTTTATCCGAAATCCCCGATATAATTCAAAAGGATTGAACACTTCAGCCATTTTCGGATTTACCAATTCACTGGTTGAAATACTGCAAAAAGAACAGCCTGGTCATATTGCCGTGGTTTTTGATCCCGATACCCCCACTTTCAGAAATGAAATTTTTCCTGACTATAAGGCCAACCGGGAAGAGACACCGGAAGACATAAAAAAATCCGTACCTTATATTAAAAGAATAATTGAAGCCTTCAAGATTCCTATTATTCAAATAGATAATTATGAGGCAGACGACGTTATCGGAACGCTGGCGCGTAAAGCGGAAAAAGAAGGGTACATCACTTATATGGTTACGCCTGACAAGGATTATGGTCAGCTTGTCAGCGATAAAGTATTTATTTATAAACCAAAAAGGGCGGGCAATGACATTGAAATTTTAGGGAAGGATGAAATTTGTGAAAAATACAAAATCAAAACACCGGAACAACTGATTGACATCATGGGCTTGTGGGGTGATACTTCGGATAATGTTCCTGGGGTACCCGGCATCGGTGAAAAGACTGCCATAAAACTAATTAGTGAATTTGATAGCCTTGAAAACCTATATGATAATCTTGATAAACTTAAAGGAAAACTGAAGGAAAAACTGGAGGATAATAAACAGCAAGCTTTTTTGTCAAAAAAACTGGTGGCGATTGCTATAAAAATTCCATATTCCCCGGATTGGGAACAATTAAGAATGGCAGAACCGGATCATGATCAACTGGCCAAACTGTTTCAGGACCTTGAATTTAAAGGATTGAAGGAAAGAATCTTTCCAGATCAATATCAGGCAAAAGCCAGCGCCTATCAACAAGGTGATTTGTTTGCCGAGGGTGGTGATATATCAGGAGGACGGCCAATTGCCGGCGATTCTGATGTTCAAAAAACCGCCACCATCCGTTCATCAGAAGATGGGCTGGCAGAAGATCAGACTATATCAGAAAGAAAAGAACTAAAAAATATTGACAATACTGCGCATTCATATCAACTGGTTAATGATGTGAATGCCATGAAAATGCTGGCTGATAAAATTTCCGGTAAAGGGGAATGCTGTTTTGATACCGAAACCACCAGCGTGGATCCGATGAAAGCGGAGTTGGTGGGACTGGCGCTTTGCTTTCAAAAAGGGGAAGCTTACTACGTACCTGTAACAGAGAGCAAAGAAGAAGCCCTTGATGTGATGGAGAATTTCAGGGAGGTCTTTGAAAATGAAAAAGTGCTTAAAATCGGTCAAAACCTTAATTACGATATACAGGTATTGAAGAATTATGACATGGCCGTGAAGGGGCCCTTATTCGATACGATGATTGCCCATTACCTGCTTCACCCTGAACTCAGGCATAACATGACTTTTATATCTGAACAGTATTTGAATTATACCCCTGTTTCCATCGAAAGCTTAATCGGCAAGAAAGGAAAAGATCAAAAGTCGATGCGCTCGGTGGATATGGAAACCCAAAAAGAATATGCAGGGGAGGATGCGGATGTCACCTTTCAGCTTAAAGAGAAACTTGTTCAGGCCTTAAAAGAAAATGGGTTGTATCCATTGTATGAAACCATTGAGATGCCGTTGGTCCGTGTGCTGGTAGAAATGGAGAATACCGGGGTGCGTATTGATAAAGATGCCTTGCAGCAATATGGAGAGAAGCTGAAAAGCGAAATGAATGAGCTGGAAGAAAAGATTATTGGTTATGCCGGTCAGCGTTTTAACGTCGGTTCTCCGAAGCAACTGGGAGAAGTATTGTTTGACAAGATGAAAATTGATCAGGATGCCAAACGCACCAAATCAAAACAATATTCCACCAGCGAGGAAACACTGATGAAGCTGAAGGACAAACACCCGGTTATACCATTGATTTTGGAATACCGTTCTGTAAAAAAGCTGCTATCAGGCTATATCGAAGCTTTGCCCAAGCTGGTGCATCCCGGAACAGGACGAATTCACACTTCCTTCAATCAGACCATTGCTGCCACGGGAAGATTGAGTTCCACCAATCCGAATTTACAAAACATTCCCATCCGGGAGGAAAGGGGACGGGAAATTCGAAAGGCATTTGTCACCCTTGATGAAAAAAGTGTCTTGTTAGCGGCGGATTACTCCCAGATTGAATTGCGGCTGATGGCTCATTTAAGTGAAGATGAAGGATTAATCGAAGCCTTTAAGCAAAACGAGGACATTCATACCTCCACCGCTGCGAAGATTCATCATATTTCAAATGATGAAGTAACCCGGGATATGCGAAGCCAGGCCAAGACAGCCAATTTTGGAATAATTTACGGCATTTCTGCCTTTGGACTTTCGCAACGGCTGAACATTTCAAGAAGTGAAGCCAGGCAATTGATTGACAGTTATTTTTCGTCATATCCAAAGGTGAAACAATACATGGACCAAAGCATTCAAACGGCCCGGGATAAAGGATATGTGGAGACCTTCATGGGCAGACGGCGTTATTTGCCTGATATTAATTCAAGAAACAATACCGTCAGGGGGATGGCGGAAAGGAATGCCATCAATGCCCCGATTCAGGGTTCCGCAGCGGATATCATCAAAAAAGCCATGATTGAAATCGATCAGCAAATACGGAAGTCTTCCATGCAGACAAAAATGTTGCTCCAGGTGCACGATGAACTGGTTTTCAACGTACCGGAAGCGGAACTGGAAACCGTCAGTGAGATGGTGAAACGGCTCATGGAAAATACCATCTCCCTGAAAGTTCCCATGCTGGTCGAACTGGGCACCGGTAAAAACTGGCTGGAAGCACATTAGCATATATGAACCCCTCATCATCGCCCTTTCACAACAAGGAGATGAGATAACCATGAGGGCTCCATCGGCATTTGAAACGAAATGGTTGACTTTATCTAATTTATATAATTGAAATACAAGAGTTTAACATAACATTTATCATAGATGAAATATGCGCCTCCGGCAAGCCATTTTAAAGCAGCTTATGGGCTCCGGAATAGCCATTAGAGAAGCTTTCCTCGATGCAAGACGGAATAGGCAATGATGGAGTCCTATACATAAGCCACGTGTTCCGGTGAATATTGAAAATATGGTTACTCTTGTAATGCGTTCTTAACCTGGAAGGTTTTTAAAAATATAATAGATTTGAATGAAACTTTTCAATGAAAAATCAGTAAGAGACATTATCTAAACTTAACTTATACATCCCATGATACCAGATAAGAGCAATGAAGCATGGAAAAAAATCATTCAGGGTAAGATTGACCATAAATTTTCCAGTTTTTCCCTTCAAATGAAAGTTAATTTTCTGCAGCGCGGCTATAAAAACGGACTGCTGAAGATGGATGAAGCCATCGATGATTTATACCAATTGTGCGAAAAATTCGAAAAAATATATGCTGACGATATCAATAAAATTTTTAATATAAAGTAATATGAAGTTATTAAACGATTTAGTATCGCTGGAAAAAGCCTCGGAGCTCATTCAGGACAACAGGATTTTAATCATTGCCGGTGAAGAAACGCTGCTGAATCAGCTCCCGGCAGGTAACTGGATAGGCGGAACCATCCCGTATTTTATGTCAGAAAATGGCGGACTGCTGGAAAAATCAAAAGTATTTGTCAACGACCTGACCGATATCATCGAGGATTATTCCATACAGATATATGACGAAACCAGCATTGCATCAATGGTAAAAAATAATTTCCCGAACGGATTCAGTTATATGTTGATTCCGGGATTCAGTGATATGCTATCAAAATATTCTCTGATTGCACAGGAGATGCCTGGTATTTATGATATTCCGCTGATGGGATGGGTGACAGGCATTGATTTAAATGATATAGGAAACAAAACCCCTAAAATTATCGATGGGAAAAGTTTGAGGCAGGAAGGCAACATGGCTGCAGTATTGCATGCCAAATTGCCGGAAAACCTGCTGGCCAGAATGGAAATCATCAATATATTCAAACAGGGAGAAGGCGATGAAATCAGTTTTGAAACGGAAGGTTTTTTACAAAAAGAATGTTTGGTGAACGGCTCAAAAAGAAACCTGGCTGAATACATTGAAGAAAAAGGGTTGGATACCAAATTGCCATTGGTGGCTGACTACTCGGGTGCCATGATCAACATCAGTTTTCAGCAGATCAATAAAGAAGACAATACGGTTTTGTTTTATGCACCTTTGCGGACGAATACCATCTATAAACTCGCTGCTCCTGTGACTAATTATGTGGAGGCTTTTAATGAAGTTATTCCGGCGGATGAAAAGGTGGTTTCATCCTGTAACTGCATCCTCAATTACCTGTATTCCGAACTCGAAGGCAAGAAAACCGGTCAGATGAAAGGACCTTTCACTTTCGGTGAAATCGCATACATCCTGGTAAACCAGACCATGGTTTATCTGAGCATCCTTGATGTATAAAAAAGAAATTTTGCGAAACTTTGATTGACCAGTTTATTGGTATGGTATTAAGGCTGCGCTATTCGAATAATAATGGTTGTGTGTATTCAAGCATTGGGCATTTAATGCGTTGGCAATAAGGTTCATTCACAAATACTTCAGAAAAAAATTAAAAAAAATCACAAAAAATTTGTAACCTAATAAAATATTTTTGTATATTTGACCGACCGTTTAATCAAAAAACGGTTTTATTTAAAGCGAGGATTGACTGAACGGTCAGTTTAAAGTGAAATGAATGAATTAAAATCAGCGTCACCATGAGTCCGAGAACCGAAGAACAATTTGAAGAGATCAGGGAATCCAGAAAAATGGAAATCATGAATACCGCCCTGGAACTGTTTGCAAATCATGGATACCATACCACATCCATCAGCAATATTTCTGAAAAAGCCGGGATTTCAAAAGGACTGTTATATAATTATTTCAGCAGCAAGGAGCAACTATTAAAATCCATTATTGACGAAGGGATTAAGCAAATATCCAGTCCGATAGATCCCAATAAAGACGGAATTCTTACAGAAGAAAAGTTCGTGTATTATATTGATGAGGTCTTTGAACTAATGGCCAAAGATACCGTTTTTTACAAACTATATTTTAGTCTGCTTTTGCAACCCGGAATTTTTGAAAAGTTTTTTGAAAAATTGAAAAGAATGCTTAGCGACTTTTCAAGATTGCTTGTTCCGTTCTTTAAGATGAAAGGAATCCCGAACCCGGAAGAGGAAGTGTACTTTTTTGGTGCCATATTGGATGGCCTCGGCCTGTATTATATTAATGAGCCCGGGCAATTCCCGCTGGAAAAAATGAAAAGAAGGATATTAAAAATGTATCAGATTAACCCGGAAGACCATTACGGATCCGGGAAATAAGGTTTTGATAATAGAAAAACAAACCGGACAAAACTGGTTGAATACTTAAAGGAAATAATAAAATATTTATCACAGATGAAAAAAATTATTGGCAGAAGAAATGGCAAATCGATTCAAAACTTTCCTGAGAAGGCATTTTTTGTGGTGTTTTTCATGTTATTATTCGGCTTTGGATTTAGCATTGACATGAATGCCCAGCTAAAGGCAAAAGAGGTGGTTAGGCGGGCAGATGATAAATTTACCGGCGAAGAAACCAGCATCATGAACACGACCATGAAAATTGTTCGGCCGGACTGGGAACGGACAGTGGCGTTTAAAATGTGGGTAAAAGGCAGGGATTATGCCCTTACCCTCGTCACTGCCCCTCCGAAAGAGGCCGGCCAGACTTTTCTGAAGCGTGAAAATGAAATGTGGAACTGGAATCCCCGCATATCCAGAATGATAAAATTGCCTCCTTCCATGATGTCCCAGGGATGGATGGGCTCTGACTATACCAATGATGATGTCCTGAAAGAAGCTTCCATCGTGAAGGATTATCACCATGAATTCGTTGGAGAAGAGACTGTCAATGGTTATGAATGTCACAAAATCAGACTGGAACCAAAAGAAGATGCTGCCGTGGTCTGGGGCAGGATAATGATGTGGATTTCCAGGAAAGGGTATTATCAAATGAAAGTGCAATACTACGATGAAGATAATTACCTGATTCGAACCATGGAAGGATCAGAGATTGAAATGGTGGATGACCGGAAAATTCCTACCAGGATGGTTATCATTCCTGCAGATGAACCCGGTAATAAAACCATCGTGAAAATCAATGATGCCAGCTTTAATGAACCCATCCCCGATGGATTTTTCTCCCAGCAAAACATGAAACGGGTCAGGTAATTGGTTGAATTGCCTGTCACATTATAATGGCTAAACGTTTAGATATTAATATAATAACGCAAAAAACGAGCAAGCATGAACGATTTTTTTAAACTGGCATGGCGCAATATATGGCGAAATAAAAGAAGAACGCTGATAACCATTGCTTCCATTTTCTTTGCCATGTTTTTTGCATTGATTATGCGTTCCATGCAGGACGGCAGTTACGATCACTGGACGGAAAGTGTGGTGGAAAGCTTTACCGGCTTCATTCAGGTCCACCAGGACGGATACTGGGACGAACAAACCATCAACAATACGTTCACACACCATGATTCCATCATGTCAACCATACGGGACATTGAGAATGTGCAGGCGGTGATTCCAAGGTTGGAATCCTTTGCCCTGGCTTCTTCCGGGGATCAAACCAAGGGAATCCTGGTGGTCGGCGTAAACCCTGAAAAGGAAGAACAACTAACCAACCCGGAAAATAACCTCATCAGGGGAGAATACCTTGGAACAGGCTCGAATGGCGTATTGGTGTCATCGCGACTGGCGGGGTTTCTCAAACTGGACTTGCAGGATACCTTGACCCTGATCAGTCAGGGTTACCATGGAGTCAGTGCTGCCGGACTATTTCCGGTGACCGGAATCATCAAAATTCCAAATCCGGAGTTGGACCGCCGGATTGTGTATATGGCATTAAACTGTGCCCAAGAGTTTTACGGAGCTTACAATCAATTGTCCGCTTATGCCATTAACCTGCACGATTCGGACAAACTGGAAAAAACAACGACTGCCATCAGGGATCGAATCGGGGATAACCATTACGAGGTCATGGACTGGAAAGAGATGAACCCGGAAATGGTACAGGCCATCCAGTCTGATCAGGCCAGCGGTTTCATCATGCTGGGTTTGTTATACCTGATAATCGGATTCGGGGTATTCGGAACGGTGTTGATGATGACCAATGAACGAAAACGTGAATTCGGGGTAATGGTCGCACTTGGCATGCAAAAAATCAAACTCAGCCTTATCGTAACCCTGGAAATGTTCCTGCTGGGTCTTGTTGGCATCATCACCGGCGTTATCGGCAGCATTCCGGTCGTGATATATTTTAAATATCATCCCATACAGCTTACCGGTCAGGCCGCTGAAGCGATAGAGGAATACGGACTGGAACCCATCATGCCTTTTAACCTGGAATTCAGCATATACCTGGCGCAAACCGGGGTGGTCATTTTGATTTTCTTCCTGGCCATTATTTATCCTGTTTATTCCATTACCAGATTAAATGAAAGCCGGGCACTGAGGGCATGAGAAAATAACAAGTAAAACTATATGAACCCCTCATTAACGCCCGTTCACAAAATGAGTTGAGATAAACATGAGGGCTCCATCGGTAATTGAAACACATAAGTTCAAAATAATATTGATTAATAGTTTGAAAAACATTCGTTTAATATAACATTTATCACAGATGAAACCTCCATGTCAAGGCTTTTGACACACACGAGCATGATCAAAAAAAGGAGGTTCCATATGACCTTATAAAAAATAATTTTGAACATATGAAACAAGCATGATTAACCAAGTTAAACACACACGATAATGGAACCTTAAATAATGTATAGGTAAACCAAATTAATTGAGGTGATAAAAATTAAATATTTAAACAAATACTTTAAAAAAATGATACCATCAATTGCCTGGAAAAACGTTTGGCGAAATAAAACAAGAAGCATCATTGTCATTACTGCCTTTACCCTCGGGATTTTTGGAGGCTTATTTTCGGTGGCGGTTATGCTGGGGATGGTGGACAGCCGTGTGCAGCGTGCCATACAAAATGAGGTATCGCACCTGCAGGTGCATCATTCGAAGTTTAAGCAGAATAATGAAATGGAATACACCATCAACCAATATTCGGAATTGGAAGAATCCATTACTCACCTGCCTGAAGTGAAAGCGGTGTCCCCCAGACTCAAAATATTTGCCATGGCTACCACTTCAGGTAATGCTTCCGGTGTTATGGTAAATGCCATTGATCCTCAAAAAGAAGCTGAGGTAACCAACATCAATGAGTTCATTGTGGAGGAAGCAGGCAGCTTCTTCGGAAACAAAGATGAAAAGTCCATTGTAATCGGACAGAAGCTGGCCAGAAATTTGAAACTGGTATATTACAAAATCACTGATGAATCATTGCAAAAATTTGAAGAAGAAGGGCTCGACCGGCAGCATATTGAAAAGCTGGGGAAGATAAGAGGAGAAAGGTTCCGCAATGAATCAGATTTTGAGGATAAAGTCAGGGAATTGATTGGGGCAAAAGTCGCTAAAAAATATGAATATTTCATCGTCAATAATTCGCTGGAATATAAACTTCACCGGAAAATTATTATACAATTCCAGTCGCTCGGAGGAGATCTGGCTTATGATGCTTTCCGGGTCGGCGGAATCTATAAAACAGCCAACAGTGCCTTTGAAGCCATGAATGTATTTGTTAAGAAAGAAGACATTGGAGGTCTGGCTGATTTAAATGATAATCAGGTGCATGAGGTTGCCATATTTCTGCACGATAATGAAACATTGAAACAGGCCCAGGAAAAAATAGAGCAGCTATTAAGTGCTGATCAAGTGGTGGATAACTGGAAAGAATTAATGCCTGAAATTGCCATGCAGAATGAAATGATGGATTTCTTTTTGTATATTTTTATGATAATCATTCTGCTGGCTCTGGGATTTGGAATTGTAAACACCATGCTGATGGCTGTGCTGGAAAGGCTGAAGGAGCTGGGCATGCTGATGGCCATTGGCATGAGTAAAAAAAGGGTATTTCTGATGATTATGCTGGAAACCATCTATTTATCCATGACCGGCGCAATTCTCGGCATGCTGGTCAGTGTGGTGGTGATTTCGTTCACGGGACAATACGGCATCGATTTATCGGCTTTGTATGGGGCCGGACTGGAATCCATGGGCTACAGCGCCCATCTGTTTCCCAGCATCAGTTGGGTGGATTTTGTAGAAGTAACCATCCTGGTGCTGTTAACCGGATTGATTGCCTCTATTTACCCGGCCAGGAAAGCGCTGAAGCTAAACCCGGCAGATGCCTTAAGAATAGAATAATCACTGGCTGACCAGTGGCTAGGTCTGAATGTAAAAAAAGAAAAACATAAAGTCAATGGTGCATCTCCTGCAAATTTTACTTATCAGGGAATGGTTCACTATAATTATTACATCTAATCGAAGATGAATTGTTTAACATAATATTTATCACCCATGAACATATTGGAATTAAAAAATGTAACAAAAATTTATGACGGACCGGCCATAGAAGTTAAAGCTGTCAATAATGTCAGCCTTTCCATTGAAGAGGGAGAGTTTACTGCCATCGTCGGTCCCTCCGGTTCGGGAAAAACCACCCTCCTTAATATGATAGGTGGACTTGACACTCCTACTTCCGGAAATATTGTGATTAACAGCACCATGGTCAATGAGCTTAAATCCAGTGAACGGATTGATTTTAGGCTCAAAAACATAGGATTCGTGTTTCAGGCTTATAACCTGATACCTGTGTTAACCGCAAAAGAAAACGTGGAGTTTATCATGCACCTCCAGGGCAGGCCAAAAGCCGAAAGGGAACAGCGCACCCATGACTTGCTAAAAGCCGTTGGACTGGAAGAGCGACTGGACAGTCGTCCCAATAAGTTGTCCGGGGGACAGCAACAAAGAGTGGCCGTGGCCAGGGCACTGGCTTCCAAACCTAAATTTGTGCTGGCGGATGAGCCTACGGCAAACCTTGATTCCAAATCCACTGAAAATCTGCTGGACATTATGGAAAAATTAAACCGGGAAGAGAAAATCACCTTTATTTTTTCTACGCACGATCAGCGGGTAGTCAGGAAGGCCCGGCGCGTCATTACCCTGGTGGACGGAAAAATAGACAAAGACGAAAACCTGGATTGATGCCATGCTTCTCATCAATGCGCAAAGAAATCAACCGACCTGAAAAGAAGATACTTATAAAAAGCATGGGTGTATGCTCAATTGAATTCTGTAATTTTTAATACAAATTATTTTTTATGAACCCCTCATCAACGCCCGTTCACAACAAGGACATGAGATAACCATGAGG
>CAYFUP010000096.1:0-12249 GCA_964346235.1 uncultured Bacteroidales bacterium
ATAGCGTTAAATGGATGCGACAGCGTGGTTCATGTTGATTTAACGGTAACGCCATCCATTACCAATACAGTACATCCGGTAATTTGCCAGGGAAGTGATTATAACGGCTATACTGCAACCGGAACATATACTGATTCACTAATATCTTCTGCAGGCTGCGACTCGGTGGTTACCATAAACCTGACAGTATTACCAGTTTACGATACAACCATTACGACAACCATTTGTGAAGGTGAATCGTTTATGGGTTACACAGCTACGGGTATTTACACCGACAGCCTGAAAACGGCAAATGGTTGCGACAGCGTGGTTCATGTAGATTTAACGGTAACACCGCTGCCACCGGCCTATGCAGGCAACGATACCAGTATTTGTCAGGGTGACACGGTACCCCTCACCGCCAGCGGAGGAACGAGCTATGAGTGGAGCGGGGGAGAAACCACAGCGAACATAAGCGTAAGTCCGGCCATTACTACGCAATATATTGTTACAGTCACTGATAAAAGTTGTTCGGCGGAAGATACGGTATGGGTGACAGTCCATGATAACCCGGTTGTGGATGCCGGTTACGACACCACCATCAACTATAACACGACAGCTACGCTGAATGGATCGGTCACAGGAGGTTCCGGCAGTTACCTGTATAGCTGGTCACCGGCAGATTCGGTATCGGATGCTTCCATACCTAACCCTGAAACGGTAAATTTAACTTCATCCAATGCTTTTATGCTTGAGGTAACGGATGACATTACCGGTTGTTCAGGAAGCGATGAAATGGATGTGCTGGTCACCGGTGGGGCATTAAATATTACCAGCGCCTCCGCATTTCCTGAAACGGTATGTCAGGGAGACAAAGTAATGTTGAGTGTTTTGGTTAGCGGAGGTGCCGGCAATTATTATTATACCTGGAAATCACTTACCCTGGACCGTATAATACAAGAAGGCGAGGATTTGAATAACATCAATGTAATACCGCAAGCTACTTCTACATACCGAATTGTTGTAGGTGACGGAAATGAAAAGGATAGTACCGAACTATCCGTTACAGTAAACGGTCTGCCTGAAATCACCATTACAGGAGAAAATAATATTTGCGAGGGCACAGCAGCAAGCTTTACCGCCTCAGGTGGAAATACTTATTCCTGGTCCACCGGCCATACTTCTGCGGGCATTTCTTTTACTGCCGTTGTTTCCCAAACCATTTATGTCACCGGAACCGACATAAACGGATGTGAGCAAAGCGATTCAGTTGATTTAGAAGTACTGACCAGAGATTCAATAAGCATCAATAAAACAATCTGTGAAGGGGACAGCTATAATGGACATGCCATTTCAGGTACTTTTACCGATACCTTTATAGCTGCCAATGGTTGTGATTCAATAGTTACAGTGGATCTGACCGTGATTCCTGCGATTGAAAACAGTATATCGAAGACTGTTTGCGAAGGCGAGCAATACCATGGATACCATAGCACCGGCATTTATGTGGATACATTGATTGCTTCTAATGGTTGTGACAGTATCGTTACATTGGATCTGACCGTGCTGGATGCTGATACAACCATTATCTCAGCCGAAATCTGCGAAGGGGAATCTTTCAGGGGATATGATGCGCCGGGTAGGTTTGTAGAGCACTATACCAAACTCGAAAACGGTTGCGATTCGATTCTGTTTATTGACATCACCATGCATCCATTGCCCGTTGCAAATGCAGGGGAGGACAGGGTCATCGTGAAAGGAGACAGTGTTCTGCTTCAGGCTTCCGGTGGTCAGCAATATCAATGGCAAGCCGATGAAAGCATTAAACGAACAGATACGGCAGTCACTCTTGCTTATCCATCTCAAAGCACAAATTATGTGGTGATTGTTACCAATGAGTTTGGCTGCGCATCGACAGACAGTGTTTTCATCACCGTAAAAGAACCTTTGGAAGAACAGGTAATCAGCATGACAGAAGGATGGAACATCATGTCAATGAACATTCAGCCAGGCAGCCATGCTTTGATGGATATCGTTAAACCATTGATTGACAATAATCAGCTGATCCAGGTTCAGGATGAATCCGGAAACCAGTTGGTAAATCTGACCGGAAGCTGGTACGATTTTATCCCAATACATAAAAATACGGAAGGATATTTGGTAAGGGTAAACCAAAACAGCGATTTAACCATTAATGGCATTGACTTCCAGGAACCTGTTATAGTCAATTTAAAAAAAGGCTGGAACATCATCAGCTATCCTGAAAAATCCGCTAAAAATTCTGAAGTAGTGCTTGCTCCGCTGCTGACAGGAAATTATCTGCGCAAAGCACAGGATGAAGCAGGAGCAGCCATTGAATTTATTGATCCGGTCGGATGGGTCAATAACATCGGGGATTTTCAACCCGGGCAAGGGTATAAAGTCAGGGTAAGTGCTACTTCATATTTGTTTTATGGCGGTCATAAGAAATCTCATGTTGTCACTGCCAAACCTGAGTTAAAGACAAAAACACGGGCAAAACATTTTAATCCTGTATGGGAAGGCAACGGCTATAACCACATGTGTTTTTATATTGAGAAGGCTGGTATAGAAGGCAATCCCATTGAATTAGGGGATGAAATTGCTGTATTCGACGGACAAATATGTGTAGGTGTTACCCCGTTTAACGGATATGTGAATGGTTTTATTCCGGTAAAAGCTTCTAAAGACGACCCGGCCACCGGAGAAGTTGATGGATTTGTCCGGGGTAATCAGGTTGGTTTCCGGATTTGGGATGCCTCTGAGGAAACATACATCAAGCAGGTTTCTATCAGCAACCTGGTTGACAAACAGAATCTTCCGGAAATGACATTTATGGAATACGAAGCAAGGATCGTTTCCCTCGAAGGAAAAGCCGAACCCACCGATATACATAAATATCATGAATTAATTACAGGGTTTGGGAATGTTTACCCGAATCCCTTTAGTGAAAGCCTGACAATTAACTATAAAATATCTGATAAACAGGATGTTAACATGGCAGTCTATAATTTACTGGGACAAAAAGTAAAGATTCTGGTGGATGATATCGTTCATCCCGGGGAATATCAGATTCAATGGAACCGTGAAGACAATAAGAATGATATCGTAAAACCTGGAATTTATCTGTTGAGGATGAAATCCGGATTTTATACTGAAACAATCAGAATTACCGTTGAATAAAAGAATTGTTTGATATAGGTTATGATGATATAAAAAGGAGAACTTACCCGTTCTCCTTTTTTCTTTTTATCCGCCTTTTGATTTTATCTTTGATGATCAAAACCACCTCTTTGCCCAGAAATGCCAGAGATCCGTAAAATAAAACCTCCCCGGTAATTAACACCCCCAATATAATTCCTCCTGTTTTGACCGCACTTAATTCCAATGTACTGCCGATGGCTCCGCCTATGATTGGTGAGCCTACAATCAAAAAATAACTTAATAGCTGAACCGCAAACATGGCTTTTTTAAAAGGGGTATTCACAAGGTCTTTTAATCTTCTTTCAACCGGCTGATCGATGGTTTGGTTTTGCTCTTCTGACATCTTTAAAGACATTAATATATTTTATTTGAAATTTTACATATTAAACTATGAAAATATGATTTTTGTTTGATCCATTCCCTGATTATTTTGTTTGTCAAAAATTTTATTCGAATTCGGAAAGGTACTGATAAGCGCCGGAGAAATAAAATATACTTCGGGTTTGGAAAGCAAAACAGAAATATCAAATGGATGGAACTGTCATTTAATTGATCTTTTCAGAAGTTATCAATTAGTTTGAAAGGGTATTAGACTTGTGTTTTTCTATGTATTTGTGGATTTTTTTATTGAGTTCTTCTTTTATGGCTAATAGCATGGAATGGTTTACATTGGTTTTATAATCATTGATGCTGTTTACCGGTAAAATATTTGAAGAGGTGCCTGTTATAAAGGCCGCATCAATTTTTGTCAGGTTTTTTACTTTCAGTGCTTTAAACTTTACTTTAATGCCCAGGTTTTTACAACATTTCAATACATGTCTTCTGGTAATGCCTGGCAATACCAAATAATTAGGTGCTGTAAAAATTTTGTTTCCTTTGATGTAAAAGAAGTTGGTGATGCTTCCTTCGGTAATTTGCCCCTTTTCATTGATCAGTAATATTTCGAATACATTGTAGTCTGATCTTAGCTGCTTAATCTTTTGCTTGTAAGCACTATCCCAGACTTTGGCAGTTGGATTATACCGCTCATGCATCCATGTTTTGGTTTTTATTCCATGCTTATATTCCTCATTTGTGGGGTAATAATGGGGAATTTTTTGTACAAAGAAGTCTCTGTGGTTTTTTCCTATGGTAATAGTTATCTTAAGGTTTGCATTTTCGATGTTGTTGATTTTTATTAACTGTTTTATGCCTTTTTTGATTTCTTCGAATGAAAACTCAAAATAATCCCCTGAGATTTCTATGCTTTGTTTGAATCTTTTCATATGATCTTTAAAAAACAGGGGAACGCCCTCAATAATTCTGATTACCTCATAGTAATATTTCTTTCTGTAAAGCTCATGAAATGTTGGTATTTCATTGATGGCATAAGCTTTGTTGTTATGTATAAAAAATTCATTCGTATTTATTGGCATGACAGTAAGATAAATTATAATAAAAATATGAAGTCATAAAATATTTTCTTATTTTTAATGGGCTAAAAATATAAAATATTTCATGTCAAACCGCAGGGATCTTAAAAAGGATATTAATCACATGACCTATTCTGTCATTGCAGAATGTCACAATTATCTGGAATTCTCCCCCGAATTGAATTACGATGATATTTCCGATGTTATTAATGAAGCTGTTGATTTAAGAAATGACCTGATTTACCGGATCAATCATGTTCAGGATACCAAGGATAGCAGGGAACAATTAAAAAAAGAATATCAAAACATTACAGGCATCCTTTATGATAAAAGCATCGATTTTATCGAACGTTTAAATTCCCTGTTTTAGGTTTCATCATCCGCGTGTCATCTCAGGACAACATGGCATTAGCACAACATGCCATTAACATTCAGAAAATGCTAAATTTAAAAATCACTGCCTCGCCAGTTGCCCCGAACAGCCAATTGACTGGTCTTCAATGAATGACATCAGCCAATCAACTGATAACCGGATGACATCAGCAAATCACCGCACTATCATGTCAACACATAAAAATTTCCTGTTTAGCTTATACCATGCAGGAGTTTGTTGATTTGTTTTGATAAGATCAGCAACAGCAATCCGATGCCGATAGTAATCACACCGGTATTGGTAAATACATTTAAATAAATGTCATAACTATCACTTCTTGGCAGCAAGTTTCCGGCGGTACCTTCTCCGGCACCCGTTAATTTAGCTAGTGCGGCGGCCAGGTAATTGGCGGCTGACCAGGATAAAAACCATGCTCCCATTAAGGTGCCGGTCATGTTTTTCGGTGCCAGCTTGGTCACCATTGATAAACCTATGGGTGAAATAAATAACTCTCCGGTGGTATGAAGCAAATATAAGAGTATAAGGGTGAATAATGGCATTAAATAATCCGAGGCAAACACGTGACCCAGTTGTACCATCAGAAATCCCAATCCCAACTGAACCAATGCAAAACCAAACTTTGCCGGAATAATGGGATTTTTTCTCATCCTGCTAAGTTTAACCCACATGACTGAAAACAGGGAGCCAAATACAAGGATGAATAAGGGATTAAAAAACTGGGTGGTCGGTGCCCCCATTTCCCATCCGAAAACACTGCGATCCACATTCTGCTTTGCAAAAACGGTCAGTGATGTTCCTGCCTGCTCAAAACAAGCCCAAAAGGCTACATTGAATATCAACAGGATCACAAAAGCAATCATCCGGTGCAGAAGTACTTTGCCTCCTTTGATTCCGGCTGTTATCAAGTTGTACACCACAAACAAAGCAGTGGCAATCAATAAAACCCCTACAAAATCATTGAACCTGATCAATAAGTAGATCACCGGAACAGCGATAATGGATAGGATTATTACCACATGAAGCTGGTTAAAAGGTCCGAAAACTTTGCTGTATAATTTTTCCGGATTGGGAGGTTGAATTTTATCCGCGAAGGATCGGTTTCCAAGTCCGAATATTACAGCTCCGATTAACATGCCAACGCCTGCAAAGGCAAATCCGTAATGATAACCAAATTTACTGCCTATCTCAGCGACCAGGGTAGTTGCCAGCAAAGCGCCTATGTTAATTCCGATATAGAAAATGGTAAACCCTGAATCCCTGCGGGGATCATTATCTTTGTACAGTTTTCCTACTACAGATGAAATATTGGCTTTAAAATAACCATTTCCGATAACGATAGCACCCATGCCCAGAAACAACCAATGATCAGTGCCGCCCAAAATCATGAATTCACCAATGGCCATTAAAATACTACCGAGAATGATGGCCAGTTTATATCCTAGAATTCTGTCAGCCACCCGGCCTCCAAGTACCGGGGCAGCATATACCAGTGCGGTATAGGCACCATAGATGGCAAATGCTTCCTTGTCCTGTTTCATGAGTGTTTCAATTAAGTAAAGGGTAAGAAGTGCCCTCATGCCATAGTAACAAAACCTTTCCCAGAGTTCAGAAAAGAAAAGGGTCATTAATCCTTTTGGGTGTTTTCTTTCATTTTCCATATTTTGCTATTTAATGATTACTAATTAAAATTACATGGTTGGCAAATATATTAATTTTAAGAAGTTAATTTCTTATTAAGTCAGAAAATCAATTTAGATTATTCCCAAGAAAATATTTTATGGGATGATATCAAACCTTTAATATCGAAGCTTGTTCTTAGAAAACAATTATGATATTTTGTTTAGTTTTGTAAAATAAATGGCCTGGAACCTGCCAGTCCTGATGCATGAGACAAAACAACTATTACCGGATATTAAAGGTTTCCCCGGATGCCGGTGGAAAAGAAATAAAGGAATCATATTACCGGCTTTCCAAAAAATATCATCCCGATACAAGCATATATGAAAATGCCCATGAAGTCTTTGTGACCATCAATGAAGCTTACCAGGTATTGTCTGACCCGAAAAAAAGAAGTCAGTATGATCTGATATTCAACAGGTACCATTATAATCCGGAAGATAGCATTCCGCATTTCAGAAACCGGTATGAGAAAGTAAAATATTATCAGGATAGAAAAGAACGCATCAGAAAACAACGGATCAAATTTTTTAAAGAGCAGATTAAGCAATACGAAGATTTTTTCAATGCTTCATTGAAAGCAGACGGGGAGCCCTACTATTACAATTTGCATAAAACGGTGGATTTAAGGGGCAGGGATTTTTTCAAAAGAATCAGGTACCGGTATATTACAGTACCCATTCCGCGAAGCAAGAAATCCAGAATTTTGCACCAGACTGCATTTGCTGTTAAAACAGCATCCATGATTGGTTTTATTTTTATACCCGTTACAAACATCATTTTACTGAATGTGGTTATTGGTTCCATGGCCGGTGGAATCATTATTCATCTCATGTATTATCTTTTTAAAACCAAACCAATATTTTACTATGCCCGAAAGCATCCTTTGGTGAAGTATTACCTTAAAGAAGGATTTATTCATGGTCCGCATGCCATGATGAGTACCACCCTGATCGGATTGTTTTATTACCCAAGCAAATGGCTGTTCTAACCATTGCCTAAAAACTTTTAAACTTTATAAAATAAAATGCGTTCAAAAAATGTTATAATTGTTATATTCGCATTAAGGGGGTAAGAATCCAATGCTTTTATCAACTTTAATGACCCCTTCGTTCACTAAAGTGCACAACAAGGATATAAAATGAGTACCTACATCCGAAATCTCATCAAAGAAGGTGAAAATCTGCAACTCGACTTTAAATTCGAAATTTCCGATTCCAAAAAAATCGCCAAAACCCTGGTGGCATTCGCCAATACCAATGGCGGAAAACTATTGGTCGGGGTTAAGGATAACGGAAAAATAGCAGGAGTGCGTTATGATGAGGAATATTACATGGTAGAAGCGGCAGCTCAATTATATTGTAAACCCGAGATAAAGTTCTCTTCAAGAGAATGGCAGCTGAATGGCAAAATCGTTCTGGAGATTATCGTTCCAAAAAGTGAACACAAGCCACATTATGCATATGATAACGATGGAAGGTGGCTGGCATACATCAGGGTTGATGACCAGAACCTGCTGGCCAATGATGTGATGATTAAGGTATGGAAGAACTCAAGAAAATCAAGGGGGGTGAAAATACATTATACTGACAATGAAAAATTATTGCTCGATTTTCTTGAGAAAAACAAAAGAATAACCCTATCTAAATTTTGTAAAATTGCTAAAATCACCCGTTTCGATGCAAAAAAAGTACTCATTAATCTGATTTCCATCCAAATCATTGACATCGTCTTTACAGAAAAGCAGATATATTACGAACTCCTGCCAGATGGCAGGCTGGATGAGAAATTAAAGAAATCCGGATGATTCAATGCATAGAAAAACGCCTTGAATGTTTTGATGAAAAGCGGATGAGCCTGCTATCAGGCCTGGCTATCTACTGTCTTTTCCGCATTCACAGTTATTTCAGGTGGATCTGCCAGGTGCTTTTTTACGGTACAGAGATTGGCTGTCTTTATCAATGCATCCTTGTACTTCATCGGAAAATCCTCAGGCAATTCAACATTCAGGTCAATTTTATCAATCAGCCTTTTGGATGAATCGAAATGGTGCGCCTGTGTGATTCTTATTTTGGATGAGTCAATACCACGTTGATCACAGAAAGATTTTACGTAAATCCCTGCACATGTTCCGATGGAAGCCAGAAACAGGCTGAAAGGTTCGGGAGCACTGCCATCACCGCCTGCCATGGTCGATTGGTCTGTTTTTATTATTTGGTCATTTACTTTGGCATTTACTTTTTTTCCTTCTTCAAAATATACTTCTAAATTCATTTTTTGAATATTTTTGGATTTTTAATTAATTCAATTATCATGTAAACATATACAAATATATAAATGTTTAAATAAAATAACATTAAATTTTAATGGTTATGAAAAGAAAGTTTTTATTAATCATCTTGCTCATTGGTTTCTTTTGCTTCACATATGCAGCAAAGAACATTAAAGAAGTAAACGATTATCAGCTTGAAATCGTGAAACAACTGCCGTTTACTTCTGTAAAAGATCAGCATAAGACCAGTACATGCTGGAGTTTTTCGGTTTTATCCATGCTGGAGTCAGAATTGCTCAGAATGACTGAAGATACTTTTGATCTCTCAGAAATGTACATTGTCCGCCACACTTACAAAGGAAAAGCCAGAAAGTTTGTGAGGCTTCATGGCCATATGCGTTTTACCGGGGGAGGGGCTTTGAATGATCCGGTTGATATGATAGAAAAGCACGGGATTGTGCCCGATTCAGAATATTCCGGTCTGCAACCGGATGAAAAAAAACACAATCATCATGAAATGGACAGGATGTTAAAAGCCTATATGGAAGAACTGGTCAAAAATAACAATGAAAACATCTCATTGCGCTGGTTTGAAGGATATCTGGAAATTCTCAATACATACCTGGGCAAAAAGCCCGAGAATTTTGTTGTCAGCGGCGAACGCCACACCCCTGAAAGTTACAGGAATTCACTCGGACTGGAGATGGATGATTATGTGCTGATAAGTTCATTTACGCATCATCCTTTTTATGAGCAGTTTATTATCGAAGTCCCGGATAACTGGTCATGGGGCAAAGCCCATAATGTACCCCTTGATGAAATGAAGGAAATACTGAATTATGCGTTGGATAATGACTATTCCATTGCATGGGCTTCGGATGTCAGTGACCAGGGATTTGACCACAGCAAGGGACTGGCCATTGTTCCGGAAAAACCCTGGGATGAGATGAATGCAGAAGAAAAGGATCTGGCTTTTTATGAGCCGGTCAGGCAAAGAACCATCACCCAAAAAATGCGGCAGGTCATGTTTGACAATTATTCCACTACCGATGATCATGGAATGCATATTGTCGGAAAGGCATTTGATCAGAAAGGGACCCCGTATTTTTATGTTAAAAACTCCTGGGGAACCGATAATTCTGAGTTTGATGGTTTTTTCTTTGCTTCTGAAGCCTATGTGTTGCTGAAAACCCTGTCCTTTATGGTGAACAAGGAAGCCATCCCTGCTCATATCAGAAACAAACTGAATTTGTAAATGATAAATATTTTATAAAAAATTGCATGAAAATAAGCATTGAGAAGACCATATATGAGTCCCTTGTAAAGGGATTAAATGATTTGTACGGATTCGCGGCCCCGGATAATATAATTCAAATACAAAAAACCAGGCCCGACTTTGAAGGAGATTTCACCTTAGTGGTCTTTCCGTTTTTGAAGCATTCAAAAAAATCTCCGGAGCAAACAGCCGAAGAAATCGGCCGTTTTTTAAAAGATGAAATTTTTGAAGTTGAAAAATTTAATGTGATAAAAGGGTTTTTAAACCTGTCCCTTTCACAAAATTACTGGCTGGATTTTCTGAAAGGGGTGGTCAAAGATGATGAATATGGCATCAATCAGGAAAATCCCTTTGCCCGGAAAATGATGATTGAGTACTCTTCTCCGAATACCAATAAACCACTTCATCTCGGACACATCAGAAACAATCTCCTGGGTTATGCAGTATCCAATATACTAAAGGCCAACGGACATGAAATCAAAAAGGTAAACCTGGTTAACGATCGGGGAGTCCATATCTGTAAGTCGATGCTGGCCTGGCAAAAATGGGGGGATGGCAGAACCCCGGAATCAGAAAATCAGAAAGGGGATCAATTCGTTGGGGATTATTATGTGAAATTTGACCAGGAATATAAAAAACAGGTTAAATCCATGATAAACCAGGGAATCGATAAAGAAAGGGCATTAAAGGAAGCCCCTCTGATCAGGGAGGCACAGGAAATGCTTCATAAATGGGAGCATGGGGCTGAGTCCATCAATGGTTTATGGAAACGAATGAATAAATGGGTCTTACGGGGATTTGACAATACTTATAAAAGGCTGGGAGTTGATTTTGATGAAATTGATTATGAATCTCAAACATATCAGTTAGGCAAGGAAATCGTTTTAAGCGGACTCCAACAAGGGGTCTTTTTCAAAAAGGAGGATGGTTCAGTCTGGATAGACCTGAAAAACGAGGGACTTGATGAGAAATTGTTATTGCGTGCTGATGGTACTTCGGTATATATTACCCAGGATATTGGAACCGCCATCATGCGTTACAGGAAATTTCCATTTAAAGATTTGATTTATGTGGTAGGCAACGAGCAGGAATACCACTTCAAAGTACTCGCCATTATTCTCGGAAAACTTGGGATTGACTGGTCGGGACAGCTGTATCATCTTTCATATGGTATGGTGGAGCTGCCATCCGGGAAAATGAAGTCCAGGGAAGGAACAGTGGTGGATGCTGATGACCTGATAGATGAAATGGTTGACAATGCAAAGGACATGTCTCAGCAGCTCGGAAAGCTGGATGAATACACCAAAGAACAAAAGGAAGAAATATTCAGAATCATTGGATTGGGAGCGCTTAAATATTTTATTCTGAAGGTAGATCCCAAAAAGAACATGTTGTTTGATCCCCAGGAATCCATTGATTTTAACGGTAACACAGGACCGTTTATACAATACACCTATGCCAGGATCTTGTCAGTTTTTCGCAAAGCCAAAGAAAAAGGCATACAACTTGAATTCAGTTTCGGAAACAATTTGGATTTATCTGACAAGGAACTAAACCTGCTTAAAAAAATTTACCAGTACCCGGGGGTGGTTTCGGAAGCAGGGGAAGAACTAAATCCCTCATTGGTGGCCAATTATACTTATGATTTGGTCAAACAGTATAATCAGTTTTACCAGGATCATCCCATCTTAAAGGAGGAAAACAAGGATCTGTTATATTTCAGATTGACCCTCTCCCGGATGGTCAGTAACCTGATATATTCTTCCATGGGACTGTTGGGCATTGAAGTGCCGGAAAGAATGTAAACGGAGGAATGCCCGGAAACACCCGTTTCATCTTATGAACCCCTCATCAACGCCCGTTCACAAAATGAGATGAGATAACCATGAGGGCTCCATCGGCATTTGAAATACGTAAGTTGTTTTTAGTATTTATTATTTATTTGAAATACAATGGTTTAACATAAAATTTATCACAGATGAACCCCTCATCAACGCCCGTTCACAAAATGAGATGA
>CAYFUP010000097.1:0-12218 GCA_964346235.1 uncultured Bacteroidales bacterium
TCTCAGCCTCATCCTATACATCCCCTCCAAACACCGCAACTCTCACGCTGCGTTCCTGTTCGACCCCATGACACACAATTTTACCTTTACCTCTAACAGTGTAAGTCCCGGTTTCGCTGAAATCCAGCTCTTCAATGATTTTTCCCTCAAAAAGGGTATAGGGATATTTATCCGATTCCACATAATTTTCATTAAAATGAGTCTGCTGCAGTGAACTGTTAAATCCCTCAAAACTTTTCATGGGTGCACGAAATAAAAAAGACCGGTCTTCTAAACGAATCAAACCTTCCAACTCATCCGAAGAAGCTTCAATCAATTCCAATGGCGCATCAGATGTGAAATTTACCTGTCCCTCCGAAACAACAAATATACTTTGTGGCATTACTGTCAAGGGACTCAAAAATAAGGTAAGAAAATACAATATTCTCATCCGTTTTTATTTTAATTTGAATTTTTATTATTTAAAATAACTATAAATAAGCATCCATGATTACGATATGATTGCATTTTATTTTTTACCAAACGTAATGTTTATCAGTGAAGGCATACAAACTTAACATTATTTTATTATTAATATAACAAAAATAATGCAAATTGTGTTTGTTTTATTGATTTAGTTTTTTTATTATTGTCATGTATTAACATCAATGTCCCCCCTGATTTAATACAATCCCCTTGTAGTTGAATTATTAATTTTACAAGGAATTATCCATGAAAAGCAAAAAATTACCTTTTTTAACACTTTTTCCGATTGCTATGGTATGCCTTCTTGTTTTTTATCACTGTACCTATGAAAATGAAGAAGACAAATATATGGCTGAAATGGTTTGTGATACGGCCAATGTTAGTTACAGCAGCGATATCCAGCCCATCCTGACAGATCATTGCTATTCTTGTCACATGGCTTCATTTGCAGCATCCGTTGGAGGCGGAATCATCCTTGACAGCTATGAAGAAGTAAATAAAAATGCAGAAAAGGTCTTAAAATCTGTTCAACATGCGGCGGGTTTTGAACCGATGCCAAAGAACGCCCCGAAACTGGATGATTGTACCATTGCCAAAATTAAAATATGGGTAGAAGCCGGAGCAAAAAACAACTAATTCAATGAAAGGCTTAAAGCATTCGTATTAAAATAACAATTTATAAGCGGGAAAAAAAGTTAACAATTTCGGTTTAAGAAAAGGATAATAAAAAAAGAAATGATTAATCCGCGAAAAACTTTATCATGATGATTATAAAATTAGGAATACCCAATATATTGATTTTTCTGATGTTATTAAGCCCATCCATGAAGGCTCAGCAGGATGATTTAATGAGCATGCTGGACAGTATGGTTGAGCCAAAAACCAATTATGCGGAAGCAACTTTTAAATCATCCAGAATAATCAATGGTCATTCCGTAGAACGGGTTCAGTCAAAACAACTTCACTTTAGGATATCCCATCGCTTCGGACAAGTCAATCTGGGATGGCGCGAATTTTGGGGTATTGACAGGGCCATCATGTATATGTGTTTCGAATATGGCATCTCTGATAGATTAATGGTGGGACTGGGACGAACCAATGAACTAAAAACATATCATGGTTTTTATAAATACACCATAGCGCGTCAATCCTCCGGAGCCAGGAATATGCCGGTGTCTATTTCATTGCATTCCAGCATCTCAGTCAATTCTGTCAAATGGAACAACCCACAAAAGGATGAGGATTTTAATGGAAGGATCTCTTACACCCATCAACTGCCGGTGGCCAGAAAAATGAACGAAAACTTATCCCTTCAAATCACCCCTTCCTATGTTCACCGGAATCTCATTGAAAATCCATCCATTCCAAATGACCTTTTTGTCGTAGGATTGGGAGGAAGGTACAAATTAACGAAGTGGGTAAGCGCTAACGCAGAATACTTTTACGTGATACCACCATTTGATGAGGAAAAAGAATTCAATAACCGGAACAATTTATCTTTTGGATTTGACATAGAAACCGGGGGACATGTTTTTCAACTGCATATCACCAATTCACGTTCAATGATAGAACCCTACTTTATTGGAAATACCACTGATAAATGGCTGGATGGAGGAATATATTTCGGTTTTAATATTTTAAGGGTATTTGCCTTAGGTGGTAATTAATTGAATAATTAAAGGTAACCATAAAATTTATCTCACATGCATAATAAAATACTGATAATACTGGCATTAATTTTTATTGCTGCCAATTTGAGCGGACAGGGAAAATACATGACGCGTTCAGGTTATATCTGGTTTTATTCCCAAACCCCAGTAGAAGATATCAAAGCGCATAACAGGCAGGCTGCCTGCATTCTGAATACGGAAACCGGCGAAGTGGCTGTAACTTTATTAATGAAGTCATTTGAATTTAAGAAAGCTTTGATGCAGGAGCATTTTAATGAAAACTACGTGGAATCGGATAAGTTTCCTAAAGCAAGTTTCCAGGGGAAGGTTCAGGATGCATCTCCAATGGATTTTTCATCTCCCGGAGAATATGAAGTGCCTGTCAGCGGGAGTCTGACCATTCATGGGGTAACCAATGAAATAGAAACCGAAGTCACCCTTAATGTAAAACCGGATGGGCCCATTAAAGTCAAGACCATGTTTTTGGTTAAACCTGCTGATTATGATATTGAAATCCCTAAAGTTGTCAGGGAAAACATTGCGAAGGAAATTGAAGTGCATGTTGATGTAGAACTTAAAAAAATGTAAAGTAAAAGGCAAAAGGATGAAAAAGAAAACCAGAAATATCATTATCATCATCATCGCAATAGGATTGATGGCAGGGGTGGGCATAGGATATTACTTTTACAATAAGCCCCCGGCAGATGTGGCAGGAATGAATCCCGAATTTAAACTAACAGCCACAGCGCTTAATGACGCCTATGAAAAAAACGAGAAAGAGGCCAATGAAAAGTACCTGGGAAAAATAATTGAGGTGACGGGAGAAATATCAAGCATTGAAAAAGATTCAACGGCAACCCTCGTTTTAAGTACTGGAGGGAACAGCATGAGCACCGTTCGCTGTACGTTATCACCCCATGAAAAAACAGAGGAAAACTCTTTATCTGTTGGCAATCCCATCAAACTAAAAGGCAAATGCACGGGAAAATTATTTGATGTGGTATTAATCAACTGTTATGTAATCAATTAACAAATCATATAAGTCCAGGAAAAAAACAACCCCTTAAAATATTAATTTTTAACCTTAAATCTTTTAATTATGAAAACAAAAACGCTGATTATTTTAATGTTGTTTTTCACAGGGGTCGTTTTTTACCAGTGTGATGAAGACGATGATGATGATGAAAAACAGATGCTTACGCAGGAATTGCTCAACAATTCCACCAATTCCATTAAAAATTTCACAGGGGGTGATTTTGCGCACGGGGGACCGGAAGGTATCTCTGCTGACAGCACCATCCGGGAAGTTTATGCTTCCGTGAACAGCCTCGGAAGTTCTATTGCTGAAGGAACGGTGATTACCAAAAGGACCTACAAGAAAAACCATGATGGTTCCAATGGGATGCTTTTTGTAACTTTTGCCATGTTCAAACGTGAATCAGGGTATGATCCTGAAAATGGCAACTGGGAATACGTAAAGATTCCTGCCAATGCAGACAACAATTATGATGCCAATCCAAACGGGAAACTGCCTGCTGAGAGCAATACAGATTTGCGGGGCAGCGGTGAAGCACAGTCAGGTTGCATTTCCTGTCACGCCAAAGCGGCTGGCAACGATTATGTTTTTACCAATGATGAATAAAAATTATTTTGCCTCAGAATAGTTGTGTTTATTCCTAAGTGTCAAAACCACAAAAGCCATTTTTAAGATAATGGAAATTTTGTGGTTTTTTTATTTTATAGGTTTTTATTAGAATTGCATTTTTTAATTGAAATAAGAACCAAATCGAAGTTTTATTGTAAGGGGCTCATAAGAAATTAACATAAGCTGGCCGCATGTAGCGTTTCGTCTATTATTTACATAAAGCCCTGATTAATATTTTTAACTTACAGTCAAATCAATGGCCAAAAACAAAAACGACGGTAGAAAAGGTTTCGAAAGGTTTCTCGCAGTTATAGAAAAAGTTGGAAATGCCCTCCCTCATCCGGCAACACTTTTTTTAATCTTTGCCATTCTGATATTGATCCTCTCAGGTATCACCAGTCTGTTTGACATCTCCGTGGAACATCCCGGAACCGGTGAAATCATAAAGCCCGTCAATTTACTGACCACCAAAGGACTTCATATGATTCTAGAGCATATGGTCACCAATTTTACCGGATTCGCCCCGCTGGGAGTGGTGCTTGTAGCCATGCTTGGCATAGGTGTAGCGGAAAGTAGTGGCTTAATTGGTTCCGCTTTGAAGCTGCTGGTCCTATCTGCACCAAAAAGACTTTTGACATTTGTGATTGTATTTGCCGGTATTCTCTCCAATACGGCCAGTGAAGTAGGTTATGTGCTGCTGGTACCGCTATCCGGAATTATTTTCATGGCCATTGGCCGGCACCCCATAGCCGGTATGGCAGCCGGTTTTGCAGGAGTATCCGGAGGTTACAGTGCCAACTTATTGTTGGGCACCATTGACCCCTTGTTGGCAGGTCTTTCCCAGGAAGCTGCCCAAATCATTGATACCGATTATCTTGTCAATCCTGCCTGCAACTACTATTTTATGTTTGTCAGCACATTTTTTATTGCCACTGGAGGTACCTGGGTGACGGAAAAAATAGTGGTGCCCAGACTTGGAGAGTATAAAGGAGAGCAACACGAGCATGACATGGACAAGCTTCAGCCGGAAGAAAAACGCGGGTTAAAATTTGCACTGGTGGCTTTCCTTGTCATTTTAGCCATACTTCTTTTTGGCACCGTACCGGAAAACGGGTACCTGAGGGATCCGGAGACAAGCAGTCTTTTGCATTCCCCATTCATGGAAGGAATTGTTTCCATTATTTTTCTGGCTGCAGCCATCGGCGGAATCGCCTATGGCATAGGTGCCAGGAAAATCAAGAATGATACCGATGTGATGAATGGGATGGGCAAAGCCATGGAGCGACTGGGTATATATATTGTACTCGTATTTTTTGCCGCCCAGTTTGTGGCGTATTTCAAATGGACCAACCTGGGTTTAATCATGGCGATAAAAGGCGCTCAGCTGCTCAAAGCCTCAGGGATGGGACCGATCCCCCTGATGCTAAGCTTTATTGTTCTTTCCGCTTTTATCAATCTATTTATGGGCAGCGCTTCTGCGAAATGGACCGTGATGGCTCCGGTATTTATTCCCATGTTTATGTTGCTCGGCATTACCCCTGAATTTACCCAGGTTGTGTATCGCATCGGAGACAGTGTCACCAATATCATTTCTCCCATGATGTCGTATTTTGCCCTTATCGTGGCCTTTATGCAACAATATGAACCGAAAGCCGGTATTGGTACCATGATTGCCACCATGTTGCCTTATACCCTTGCATTCCTGCTAATTTGGTCGGTTATCCTGATTATCTGGATGTTAATCGGCATCCCGGTCGGCCCGGATGCTCCCATCATGATGAATGGTATGGGCGGTTAGAAGAAAACCGGATGAGGGAATCCACCCAATGGCAAAAGCGTATAGATTGTATGAATATTTTTTCAATGACCTGGAAAAATTTTTATTTTTAACACGGTAAATATTAAAAATACCTGGTTATATGGTCCATGTTGATCCTCATATTGAAGCAAGCTGGAAAGAACATTTAATGGATGAATTTCATTCAGAGTATTTTCTCCGGCTGAAACAGTTCTTATTGAAGGAAAAGCAGCAATATACCATTTATCCTCCAGGCAGCCAAATATTTGCTGCCTTTGATCATACCCCTTTGAACAAAGTAAAAGTAGTTATACTGGGCCAGGATCCATATCATGGGAAAGGACAGGCACACGGGTTATGTTTTTCTGTGCAGGATGGGGTTAAACCGCCGCCTTCCCTGGTGAACATATTCAAAGAAATCCGGGATGATCTGGGCATTTCTGTTCCCGATCACGGAAACTTAACCCATTGGGCCAATCAGGGCGTATTTCTTTTAAATGCCACCCTGACTGTTAGGGCCGGTCAACCCGGTTCCCACCAAAACAAAGGCTGGGAACATTTTACCAATGCCGTTATTTCAAAGATATCGGATATCAAAAGCGGTGTTGTTTTTTTATTATGGGGGCGCTATGCCCAGGCAAAAGAATCACTGATTGATACCAGTAAACACTTCATTTTCAAAGCACCTCATCCATCACCGTTTTCAGCCCATAATGGTTTTTTCGGTTGTAAACATTTTTCAAAGACCAATGAAGCACTATCAAAGATGGGAATAAAAAAAATCGACTGGGCATTATAAAAATATTTATAATTTTGGCAATATTTTAAACCATCATTGTGTTTATTTCGTTTAAAACAAATGGAATTGAAAAAATATTTAAATATGGGAAGATTTGTAATGATCATTGCTGGAATGCTAATGATGGCGAGTATCCAGTCACAGCAAAACAAACCAGCCATTTCTTTTGACAAAGAAATTCATGACTTTGCTCAGGTCAAGGAAGCAGAAGGTTCAGTGTCCAATCGGTTTACTTTTCGAAACACCGGTAATCAGCCTTTGGTGATTACCGATGTAAAATCCTCATGTGGTTGCACTTCACCATCCTGGACCAGGCAACCCATCATGCCCGGAGCAAACGGATACGTGGAAGCGGTTTTTGATCCGAAAAACAGGCCGGGTAATTTTAATAAGAGCATCGTGGTTTATTCCAACGGAGAACCTTCACCGGTCGTCCTCAGAATAAAAGGAAACGTTCAACCCCGCGAAAGAACGTTGGCAGACAATTATCCTTTTAAAACGGGTGGACTGCGTTTGAAAACCAACCAGTTCGGGATGGCCAAAGTGTATTATGATCAAATAAAGACAGAATCTTTTGAAGTCGTGAATGTATCTGATGAACCCCTTAACATATCATTTCAACGGGTGCCTCCGCATATCACCATTACTCCCAAGCCCGAAACTTTAGCACCCGGAGAAAAGGGTCAAATTGATGTGGCTTATAACGCCAAGAAGAAGAATGACTGGGATTTTGTTTATGACAGGGTTTATTTATTGCAAAACGGACAATCCACTTCCAATAATTACTTCAATATCAGCGCAAGAATTACAGAGAATTTTTCGGATTTATCAGAAAAAGATCTTGCTAATGCCCCAACCATTCAATTCGAAAACAAAACATACAATTTTGGAAAAGCCAGTCAGCAAGAAAAAATTGCACATGAATTTACATTTACCAATACCGGCAAAAGTGATTTGGTCATAAGGAAAATCAGGGCCAGTTGCGGTTGCACCACTGTGAATCCATCCAAAGATGTCATTCCACCCGGAGACTCAAGTTCCATCAAAGCCATCTTTAATATAGGGAGCAGAAAGGGAAGGCAATCCAAGACCATTTTTGTAATCACCAATGATCCGAATAATTTCAGATCCTTATTACATATAAAAGGACAGGTGGAAGTCACCAATTAACATGAGCGAGTATCGCAAAGAAAATGGTAAACAGCAGCATTCTTCAGTCAGTCATCAATCCCTCATCAGACAAAAAAGTAAAAAAAAACGAAAACGGACTGCAGATGAGTTTGTCAATGGAATTCTTGAAGGCAACAGGATCATTTTAGGACAAGCCATTACTTTAATTGAAAGCTCCCTGGAGCAGGACCAGCAAACCGGGTTTGATATCATTGAAAAGTGTTTGCCTTACGCCGGTCGCTCTATTAGGATTGGAATAACTGGTGTGCCCGGAGCCGGAAAGAGTACATTCATTGAAACATTTGGATTAGCTTTAATAAAAGAAAACAGAAAAATTGCCGTTTTGGCCATTGATCCAACAAGCGAACTATCGCGTGGAAGTATTCTTGGGGACAAGACAAGAATGCTGGAATTGAGCAACAGTGAAAATGCGTTCATCCGGCCAAGTCCGTCACTAGGTACCCTGGGAGGCGTGGCAAGAAAAACCAGGGAATCGATTGTCTTATGTGAAGCGGCAGGATTTGACACCATATTTGTTGAGACGGTGGGCGTTGGACAGTCAGAAATCATGGTTCATTCCATGGTGGATTTTTTTCTGCTGCTTTTGCTGGCCGGCGCAGGGGATGAACTACAGGGAATCAAGAGGGGAATTGTAGAGATGGCTGATCTGTTGGCCATCACAAAGGCTGATCATCATAATGTATCGAAAGCGGAAAATGCTAAAAAAGAATATGAAAACGCACTTCATCTTTTTCCTCCGGCTTCTTCCGGATGGATACCAAAAGTCATAACCTGCTCTGCCTTTGAAAACACAGGAATTAAAGAGATATGGGATATGATCCAGGATTATTACCAGCTTACAAAGCAGAATGGATTTTTTGATGAAGAACGCAAAAATCAGGACAAATCATGGATTCATAAAACCATAATGGATTTGATAAGAAATCACTTCTATCATGATGAATCCATAAAAAAAAACCTGCCCGAGTTTGAAAATCAGGTGATTCAGGGAGAAAGAAGTCCCTTTGCTGCAGCTCGTGAGCTTTACAGGCTATACATGAAAAAATAATGGCTGCCTATCATTTTCAAAAATTTTTTACAATTTTTTTTATTCCTGATTTGCCTTAGATAGCAGCTGTCTGGACTTATTTTTAATAATCACTGTTTATTTTTATGAAAAAATTATGTAAGTTTGTATAGTTGTCCTAAATGGGGTAAAACTGTTTTTATTAAATTTATCACAATGCAGTATAAAGTATATTCTTTACATAATTATTTGTCGATACCCCAGATAAATAAGCTAACATCCAGGCAAAAGATGGATGTTGAGGCAGTGGCACGTATCCTCCCTTTCAAGACCAATAATTATGTAGTGAATGAATTGATAGACTGGGATAACTTCGAAAATGATCCTTTATTCATCCTGAACTTTCCCCAGAAAAATATGCTGCAGGATAAGCATTATCATCGGATTTCCAGTCTTATTCACGCCGGTGAAAGCAAAAGGACCATCATCGATGAAGCCAATGACATTAGAATGGAACTGAATCCTCATCCTGCGGGGCAACTTGAACATAATGTGCCAAGGTTGCATGATGTACAATTACCAGGCTTACAGCATAAATACCGTGAAACCCTGCTGTTTTTTCCATCTCAGGGGCAAACCTGTCATGCTTACTGTACTTTTTGTTTCAGATGGCCCCAGTTTACGGGCTTGAGCCAATTGAAATTTGCCATGAAACAAGCCGATCTGCTGGTCGCCTATTTGAAAGAGCATCCTGAAATATCCGATATTCTCTTTACTGGCGGAGACCCGATGGTCATGAAAACAAGTACCTTTAAAAGATATATTGATGCCATTTTAGAAGCTGACCTGCCGCATCTTACCACCATCAGAATCGGAACAAAAGCCGTCAGCTTCTGGCCTTACCGATTTGTTTCAGACGATGATGCCGATGAAATGCTCCGGCTGTTTGAAAAAATTGTTTCTTCCGGGAAGCATCTGACCATTATGGCACATTTCAATCATTACAGGGAGATGGAAACCAATATAGCGCAATTTGCCATCAAGCGGATACGCACTACCGGTGCGCAAATCCGCACGCAATCACCATTATTAAATCACATCAATGCCAATCCTGAAATCTGGGCTGAGATGTGGCGCAGGCAGGTCAACCTTGGCATTGTTCCGTATTACATGTTTATTGCCCGTCAGACCGGGGCACAGCATTATTTTTCCGTTTCGTTGGCCAATGCGTATCATATTTTTAAAAAAGCCTACAGCAGCGTGAGCGGAATAGCCCGTACGGTAAGAGGCCCCAGCATATCTGCCAATCCCGGAAAAATAAAAATTCTGGGAATCTCGGAAATATTCGGCGAGAAAGTGTTTGTTCTAAGCTTTATTCAGGGAAGGAATCCCGATTGGGTAAAACGGCCGTTTTATGCCAGTTTCGATCCGCTGGCCAACTGGATAACCGACCTGGAACCGGCCTTTGGCAAATCCAAATTCTTCTATGAACAAGAATTGCATGAGATGCTGCAAGGGTAACTTGAAAATTACTTCTTGTTCTGGTGTTTATATATTCAGTCTTGCTTTTTATCATTAATGCCTGGGTCACTTATATTTTCGAAAAAATAATTTGGCCGTTTCAAAAAATGGTGTTATATTTATTATAATTATTTTTGCATGAATTTGGCTCACCAAATCAAATGCATTTGTATATTTCGAAACAGGAAATATTCATAAAACAAAATGATCATCCAAAAAGAATACATACAAAGACTGGTTAAAGAACATAAAATTTCTTCTTTCAAGGAACATGATGAGGAAGAATTTTCCGAAATCATCTATCGCATTCTTTCCAGTATGCCCATAACAAATCAGTTTAATGTTGCCACCAAAGATGACATCAAGATGGTCATTGAAAGGATGGATAAACGGTTTGAAGCGTTGATAAGCGGTTTGAAGATATGCAGCAATACATGAATAAACGATTTAACACCCTTCTCTGGGTAATTGGAATATTGTTTACTGCTTCCATGACCATTCTTACAATTATGATTAAGTTTTAAAGCCGTTACAGTTAAATTAAACCATAAGCTCCTTTCATTTCCCTTTTTTGATTGAAAAAATCTCACCCTTTGCATTGGTAATCCTCTGAATAAGCCTTACCTGGACTTTGAGGTGATGACGGTGATAGTGGTTTGCTATAAATAATGCTGATTATACTTTCTCATTTGATTACTGATTGAACAGCATTGTAAGGATGTGTTTATGAGATGTTGATTTCACAAGTTTTTTTCTGGTGAAATATTGATATTCCTGATGCGTCTGAAATAATGCTTTGAATCCCCCCATTCGTCATAGCCTATCTTATTGCCTGTGAGTCCAATGCGCATAACCATGCAATCGGTGCAGTCATCAGCTTTTTCATCAGTGCAGGGCTTGTTCTCGTATAGTTTATAATTATCCCTGTAAATTCCAGGAGTGATATTGGGCATGATCACATTGGCTCCAATCTTAAGCGCCTTTTCCCGGCCAAAGGGATTGATGGCCTGCAGCGCTGTGGCTGCCGCTATGTTTACATCCGGAATCATGATTCTTAAAATGGCTATCATTTTATAGGTAAGCTCAAGTCTCTCTTCAATGGGCAAAAGTTGATCTTTGTATTTATATAATGGGGTTTGCTTATGTTCAATATATGGCCCCATTCCAACCATATCGATATTCAATGCCTGCATGAACAGCAAATCATCTGCCAGATGTTCCAGTGTTTGAAAGGGAAGACCAATCATAACCCCTGTCCCAGTCTGATACCCCAATCCCTGCAATAATTTCAGGGAATTTAGGCGGTTATCAAAGTCATGTTTGTCATCTAGCGGATGAATCTTATAATAAAGCGATGGGTTGGAGGCTTCTATTCTTAATAAATACCTGTGTGCCCCTGCCTGAAACCATTCCCTGTAAGTGGGCTCATCCTGCTCGCCACAGGAAAGGGTGATTCCAAGCTTGTTATCCGATATCCTTTTTATTTCTCTGAGTAACCTGGCTATCCTGTTAGTAAATGATTTACCGGAAATCTCCCCTGATTGCAATACCAAAGAACCATAGCGCTGTTCATAGGCATATCTTGCTGCATCCATTATTTCTTTATCCGATAAGTTATATCTATCCACCTGTTTGTTGCCAGAACGAATGCCACAATAATAGCAGTTTTTCGAGCAGATATTTGAAAACTCCACCAAGCCCCTGAAATAAACAACATTATCCACATGCGCCTTTTTTATCTGAGCCGCATGATCAAACAACATTTCTTTATCTTCCCCTTCAGCTCCAAGCAAGATTACTAGATCTTCTTTTTGTAATGGTCTTTTTTTTAAAATCTTTTTAATCATTCAAATTGCTGTTATGCATGCATTATTTATTTGATTTGCTATCAATTCAGCTTATATTCAATGGTTCTTTTACTCAATTTATCGGACCATAGCATCAAAAAATGATGAGCGGATGACATTTTATGAAACAAGCATGATTAAAATCATTATTAAACTCACACGATAATGATTATTTTAATCATGCGGTTCCATCTGACCTTATAAAAAACAATTTTAAACAGATGAAACCCTCATGCTCCGAAAGACCACAACAAGGATATGATAAAATCATGAGGG
>CAYFUP010000098.1:0-12145 GCA_964346235.1 uncultured Bacteroidales bacterium
GGCTCGCATGCCTTGTTCTTGACGCCTTCTTAAAACCACTTTAGAATAACTTGTTGGTTTTCTAAGTGCCACCAATGATATTGTTTTAAATGACAATACATTATTTTTTATTGTTGTTATTTTTGTATGACTTTTCTTCCTGCACGGCTTCTTCTCCATTATCCGGTTTATCATCGTCCGCTTCATGCTTTTCAGCTTCTGTTTGTCCGTCATTTGGCTTGACTGACTTTTTCTCATCAGTCCTATCGTCCGGTTTTGTTTTATCCTGATTTTCCGTTAGTCCGGCTTTTTGTTCTTCTTTTTCAGATTCATTTTTGGAGGCTTTTTTATTTTTTTCATTTCCTGCTGAACTGGCTGCTGAGATTTTTTCTTCCGAATCTTTTGTCTGTTTTTCAGTTTCTTTTCCAGAATTTTCCCAGGCCTTATCTTCGGGTTGGCCTTTCACTATTTGCTCCTGTTCTTCCAGGTCCTTTTTCGACTCTTCTTCATTTCCGTTAGAAGACATTTTTATCATGGCCTGCTCTTCTTGTTCAGACTCTTTTTTACCGAAGATTCTTTCCAGGTCTTCGGAAAAAATGACTTCTTTTTCTAAAAGCAGTTCAGCCAGTTCTTCAAGTTTTGGTTTATTATCTTCCAGGATTTTCTTGGCACGGGAATAAGCATTGTTTATGATGTTTTTAACTTCTTTATCTATCAGTTCAGCGGTTTTCTCGCTATAGGGTTTGGTCAGCGAATATTCATTTTGACCGGTTGAGTCATAAAAACTCAGGTTGCCCACTTCTTCGCTCATGCCAAAGTAAGCCACCATGGCGTATGCTTGTTTGGTTACCCGTTCCAGGTCATTCAGGGCACCTGTTGAGATTCTGCCGAAATTTGTTTCTTCGGAAGCCCTTCCGCCAAGCATGGCGCTCATTTCATCCATCATTTGCTCGGTGGTTGTGATTTGCCTTTCTTCCGGCAAATACCATGCGGCACCGAGCGATCGTCCTCTGGGTATAATGGTAACTTTCAGCAGCGGATTGGCATGTTTAAGCAACCAGCTGACGGTTGCATGTCCGGCCTCATGGTATGCAATGGTTTTTTTCTCCAGTTTGGATATAATTTTATTTTTCCGTTCAAGTCCCCCGATAATCCTGTCCACCGCATCCAGGAAATCCTGCTTCTGGACGTTCTTATTGCTTTTACGGGCAGCGATTAGGGCAGCTTCATTACATACATTGGCAATGTCGGCCCCGGAAAAGCCCGGCGTTTGTTTGGCCAAGAAGGAGAGGTTTACATCTTCGGAAAGTTTTAGGGGACTGGTATGTACTTTAAAAATATCCTGTCTTTCGTTTAGGTCCGGCAACTCCACATGTATTTGCCGGTCAAACCGTCCGGCCCGCAGAAGGGCTTTGTCCAGCATATCGGCCCTGTTGGTGGCTGCCATGATGATAATCCCGATGTTCGGATTAAAACCATCCATTTCTGTCAGCAGGGCATTCAGGGTATTTTCCCGTTCATCGTTGGCTCCCATGTTCGGATTTTTTCCCCTGGCCCTTCCAATGGCATCAATTTCATCAATGAAGATGATGCAGGGGGCTTTTTCCTTGGCTTGCTTAAAAAGGTCTCTGACCCTTGAAGCGCCCACACCAACAAACATCTCCACAAAATCAGAACCCGACATGGAAAAGAAGGGGACATTGGCTTCACCGGCGACGGCTTTGGCCAGTAAAGTTTTACCGGTTCCCGGCGGACCAACCAGAAGGGCACCTTTGGGTATTTTTCCACCCAGGTTTGTGTATTTTTCAGGACTTTTCAGGAAGTCAACCAGTTCTTTTACTTCCATTTTAGCTTCTTCCAGTCCGGCCACATCTTTAAAATCTATTTTAACATTTGACTCTCTGTCAAATAGTTGTGCTTTCGATTTTCCAACGTTGAAAATGCTGTTTCCGGCACCTCCAGCACCACCACCGCTCATTTTTCTGAAAATGAACAACCATACGGCGACCAGGATAATGATGGGCAGGATCCAGCTTAAAACCTCCCGGAGATAATTTTCCCGTTTTTTTATGCTGTATGAGATCCGTTGATCTTCGGGCATGCTTTGCTGTGCTTCCTCCAGTTTTTTATCAAAGAGTTCCATAGAAGCAATACGAAAATAAAAATGAGGTCCGGCGGAGGGTGAACCACCTAACTTGTCATCAAAGTATTGTTGATATTTTTGCTGGTTTAGCTTATCATCACTGATATAAACTTCAACGACTTCTTTATTGATGACTTCGATTTTACGGACATCATTGGCTTTCAACATGTTTTTCTCGAATTCCTGGTAGGTGATTTCAACAGCATTTCTACCTAAATCCAGGAATTGAAGCAAGATGAATCCCACGGCAATCAGTCCATATACCCAATAAATATTAAACTTGGGCTTATTGTTCTTTTTGTCCTGATTGTTTTGACCATTATTATTATTATTCCTGTTTTGGTTTAGAATATTGTTGCTATTGTTTTCTTCGTTTGCCATTCTTATTAAGTTAATTATACTTTAACATCCTCAATTTTCTGAATTCTTCCGTGGGCCCAAAATTCTTCCAGGTTGTAATAATCCCTGAATTCCTTCTGAAAAATATGAACCACGATGTCTGTGTAATCTAACAATACCCACTGACAGTTGTTTAAACCTTCTTTATGCCAGGCAGGCAATTTTAAGCTTTCCTTCACATTTTTTTCAACAGATTCTGCTATGGCTTTCACTTGTGTGTTGGAATCTCCGTGACAGATAATGAAATAATTGCATAAAAAATAATCCAAATCGGAAAGGTTGATTTCAATGACTTCTTTGGCTTTTTTGCTCAACACCCCTTCGACGATGGAATTATAAAGATCTTTTATTTCCAAATTATACCCCCTGTTTTTATGTCAAATAATGTCTTTTATTTAATTTTTTTATCTTATATTTTTTTATTTCTGTCCCGACAAACCGGTAAAATTTTTTAATATGTAAATATACAAAAGCTCAAACAATTATTTATCAGGTTTTAAGTTTATCGTAGATGACTGTGAATTAATAATTCTTATACTAATAGCGGAATACGGATTCTAATTTTTAGTTTATCAAGAATATTGCAATATTTATTTTATGAAATGTTACCCTTTCATACTGACGTAACAAAAATTTAAATTAATTTGTTAAAAAATATGTTCCATCAAAGAAATAAACATAAAATCATTCACCTTTCCCAGACTACCTCCACCAATTCTTATGCCAAAAAATACATGGAAAAGCATCAGGCCGGTGAGGGAACAATCATTGTTGCGCATGAACAAACCTCAGGAAGGGGTTACGGAAAAAACACCTGGGAAAGTGAGCCGGGTAAGAACCTGACTTTTAGTCTGATTTTATATCCTTCTTTTATGAAAGCCTCGAATTTTTTCAGGATATCCCAGTTTGTTTCCCTTGGATTGGTTGATGTATTGGAAAAACATTTGAGTGAAGGCATCTCCATAAAGTGGCCCAATGATATTTATTATAAAGATGACAAAATATCCGGTATTTTGATTGAAAACAGCATATTGGGGAATAAAATAGAAAGTTCGGTAATCGGAATCGGGCTAAATGTAAACCAGGAAGCCTTTGCGCATGCCCCCAACCCGGTTTCATTAAAGCAAATCACAGGAAAAGAATATGATCTTGAAATTCTGCTGGATGAGCTGTTTTCTGCCATTTTAAGTCGTTATGAGCCATTGAAGAACGGAAAAGGGGATAAGATTCATCAGGATTATACCCGTCAATTATACCGTTTTAATAAATATCATTATTTCAAAACTTTGGCAAACCATGCCGGTAAAAAAAGGTTTCGGGCCAGGATAGTCAATGTTTCCTCAGACGGAAAAATGGAGTTACAAGCCCAAAATGGCCAAAAAATGCATTTTGGGTTTAAGGAGGTGGAGTATGAAGTTGATTGAGGTTATTGCTTTGACTTTTTTTAAATATTTTATGTTATTCCATTAACAACATCGAAAAAAATTCTATTTTTAGGAACTAATAATTTCTATTGATTCTGATGATATGATATTGAGAGAAATGCTGAGAAATTTTTATAAAAATCAATAAATTAATATTTAAAATTCTTAATTTAATTAACAAACAAAACAAATGGAGTCAAACGGATTAACGGATGTTAAGTTTTTCAATGGTAAAAAAATACCACTTGAATTACACAAAGTACGGATTGTGCAAAAATTACACCTCAAGCCCATTGAGGAACGATTTAATGCAATGGAAGAAGGAGGTTACAATACTTTTCTTTTAAAAACCAGCGATATTTTCCTGGATATGTTAACGGACAGCGGAACCAATGCGATGAGTGATAACCAGGTATCATCCATGCTTCAGGCTGATGATGCTTACGCCGGTTCTGCCAGTTATTACCGCATGGAAAGTGCACTGCAGAAAGTATTTGGCAAGCATTACGTATTACCTGCTCATCAGGGACGTGCTGCAGAAAACATTATTTCCAAGGTGTTTATCAAAGAAGGGGATGTGATTCCCATGAATTATCATTTTACCACCACCAAAGAGCACATGGAGATTAACGGGGGTAAAATATTTGAAATCTATGGCGATGAAGCCATTAAAATCAAAAGCGATGATCCTTTCAAAGGCAATATTGATATCGATAAGTTCAAAGCCTTAATCAAGCAATATGGCAAGGAGCGCATTCCTTTTGTCCGTATGGAAGCTTCCACGAATTTAATTGGCGGACAACCCTTTTCGATGCAAAACATGCGTGACGTGAAAAAAGTGGCGGATGAGCATGGCATTATGATGGTGCTGGATGCCAGTCTCATCGGCGAAAATGCTTATTTCATCAAAAAAAGGGAGAAGGAATTTGCCAATATTTCCATTCACGATATTTTGCTTGAAATGTGCAATATGTCAGACATTGTCTATTTTTCCAGTCGCAAAGTTAGTTCGACCCGTGGTGGTGGAATATGCACTGACTCAAAGGAATTGTATTTGAAAATGAGAGACCTGGTTCCTTTGTATGAAGGTTTCTTAACTTATGGTGGAATGTCTGTTCGTGAAATTGAAGCCATGGCTGTGGGACTGGAAGAAACCATGGATGACACGGTTATCGGTCAGTCTCCTGGTTTTATAGAATACGCAGTCAATGAGCTGGATAAGCTGGGCATTCCAGTCATTACCCCTCCGGGAGCCCTGGGTTGCCATGTGGATTCGATGGGTTTTCTGCCGCATGTTCCGCAGGAAGAATATCCTGCAGGTGCATTGGCCGCTGCCTTTTTCATTATTTCAGGTGTCAGGGGAATGGAGCGGGGCACCATTTCCAGTGTAAGGGATGACAATGGAAAGGATATCCTGGCTGATGTAGAATTGCTTCGACTGGCATTCCCGAGAAGGGTATTTACCTTGTCTCAAACTGAATTTGTGATCGACCGGCTGAACTGGTTATATCATAACCGGGATTTGGTTGGTGGTTTGAAATTTGTAGAGGAACCCCCGGTATTGCGTTTCTTTATGGGGCGATTGGCTTCGGTAAGCGACTGGCCAAAGAAGTTAATTGCTAAATTTAAGGAAGATTTCGGGGATAGTCTGTAACAAATTATTCTAAAGTACAATCAAAACGTTTATAAACAATGGTTTACACTTTTTTAGTGTATAAGAACCACGTTGAATATTATAAAGGAACCTGAAGTTTTAAAAACACCCTGTCAGTTTTATTTTTGACAGGGTTTTTTTTGACAATGAATTTTTTAACAAAATATTTGTCACGGATGAACAAAATAAGAAAAATAAGAAAGCAGTTTCCTGCCTGCAAAAAATATGTTTATCTCAATCCGGCCGGCGGATCCCCGGTTTCAAAGAATGTTTATAAAGCAGCTTCAACCTATTATCATGAAATGCTTCATGAAGGAGATACCTTATATGAAACATGGCTGGATCGGACAGAAAATGTGCGAAAAAAGCTTGCTGATTTCATTGGTGCCGGAGAAGATGAGGTGCTGTTCACGGCCAACACCTCGCATGGCATGAACCTGATTGCCCTGATGCTGAACAAAGGTGATGAAATAATTACCATGGAAGATGAGTTTCCTTCTTCCACCATTCCATGGATTCATCACGGTTATAAAGTCAGGTTTGTTCAACCGGATAATCATATTTATTCAGCGGCATCCATTGAAAAAGTCATTACTCCTCAAACGAATATATTGGTGGCAAGCTATGTACAGTTCAATACCGGATTCAGGCAGGACTTAAAAATGTTGGAGGAAATCTGTCGCAAGCATCGCCTGATATTTGTTTTGAATGCTACCCAGGCCATGGGTGTGTTTCCCTTAGACATGAAAGCACTTGATGTGGACTTTATGGTGTTTACCGGTTTGAAATGGCCCATGGCCGGATATGGCATAGGAGGGATGTACATCAACAGGAAACATCTTGGAAAACTGCATTTTGCTCAGGCAGGATGGCAAAGCGTAGAACATCCGGAATCGATGGATAATAAAGCAGCAAAGCTGCCTCATGTTGCTTCAGTGATGGAACCCGGTGTTCCTCATTTTCCGAATATCTTTGCCCTGGGCGCTGCTTTGGATTTGCTTGATGGCATTGGTCATGAGAAGATTACAAACCATATCATGAAGTTGAACGAAATCCTGGTCAGCGGACTGATAGACCTGAACCTGGAAATTATCAGTCCGCTTGACCCGCTACACAGATCCGGGATAACCGTGGTAAAAGTGCCTGACCCCGGGAATGTCGTTGAAAAACTTGCTGCAAAAAATATTATAGTGGCGGCCAGGGGGGAGGGCATCAGGATTTCTGTGCATGTTTTTAATAATGCGCATGACGTAGAAAAACTTTTAAAAAGCTTAAATAGTGCCACTAAGAAAACCAACAAATTATGCTAAAGTGGTTCTAAGAAGGCGTAAAGAACAAGGCATGCGAGCCTTAAGTGCCATGAGTTTACTATTCGTAAATGACTGGCGCTTCAGGTGAGCATAACGCAGTTATTGACGTTTTCTTAGAGCCACTAGCTAACCTAAATAATCTAACAATGAAGCATTTAATCATTTTTTGCCTGCTCCCTTTATTTTTTGTGATTGCTTGCCATCAGGACAAGAAAGAAACATCCGGTGTTCAGGACAAGACTTCTAACCTGCCTGAAAAAGAAGATTTTGACACCACCCTTGACGGGAAAAAAGTGAGTCTTCACCACTTAATCAATCAAAAAGGGATGATTGTCCAGATAACCAATTATGGAGCAAGAATTGTTTCCATTGTTGTTCCGGATAAAACCGGAGATTTTAATGATGTCGCTTTGGGCGTGAACACCATAGGAAAATATTTACAGGATGATATGAGCATGGGCAATATAGTCGGAAGATATGCCAATCGCATTGAAGGTGGGGAGTTTACTTTAAATGGGGAAAAGTACCAGCTGTTTCAAAATGATGGAACCAATGCATTGCATGGTGGAAAAGAAAACTTTGGCAAAAAAGTCTGGCAAGTAAGATCAAGTACAGACAGTACAGTGTCACTTCAATATGTTTCTCCGCATATGGAAGAAAACTTTCCGGGTAAACTGACTGTGGATGTGAAATATACCCTCACGGATAAAAATGAGTTGATGATAGATTACCTGGCCACCACCGATCAGGCCACCGTTATCAACTTAACCAATCACTGTTATTTCAATTTAAAAGGGGAAGGCGATTCGACCATTTTGGATCACCAGCTGAAAATTTTGGCGGATCATTCTACACCCATCAATGCCAATTTAATTCCCACGGGTGAAATAGCCCCTGTCGAAGGCACACCTTTTGACTTTGCAGAACTAACCAGCATTGGTAAGCGAATCAATAATGATCATCCTCAACTGAACTATGGCAACGGATATGATCACAATTTTGTGCTAAACAAAGAACCTGGTGAACTTGCCAAAGCCGCTGAATTATATGAGCCTGAGACAGGAAGATTGCTTGAATTACATACCACCGAACCAGGCATGCAATTATACACCGGCAATTTTATGGATGGAAGCATTGTGGGCAAATCCGGTGAACCATATGTGTACCGGTCAGGCATTGCACTCGAAACCCAGCATTTTCCAAATTCTCCGAATCAGCCTGAATTTCCTTCCACTGTCCTTAAACCGGGAGATGAATACACGCAAAAAACCATCTATCAATTTAGCGTAAAGGAATAACATGCAACCTGCAATCTTTAACGCCAATTGCCATCCTGCATGTCATTGCATATATGAGCCAATATGAGCAAAAAAGACAATACCATTATCATCCGGAGTTGGTCCCATTTATGTGAGGAGGTATATTATTATGGCTGGAAAAACAGCCTGAGCTTTACAGAAAAATCATAATTCCAAAAGAACTAAAATAAGAAGTTCGCGATAAACTTGACCAGGCCAACATTACAAAGCGAGTGCTTTTACCGGGGCTCGACGGACTGGCAAGTTGGTTAAAAAGGCATTATTTGCCAGTGAAATAGGATGCCTCTTGGTAAAGGCCCTTTACTGGCAAGACCTGTCTCCCGGTAAAGGCTAATTCTAAGAAAAGTCCATTTCTCATCACAGCTCAATTACTAATAAAAACAAAAACAGTGGTTCCTTCAGTTCAGCATAAATATTTTTTTTCGCCGGAAATTTATATTTTTGAATGCAAAAACTTTTCATTGGCTTACTATAAACTTTTAAATACCATATTAAAAATGGGAAAATCGATATGTATTATTTCACTTTTTTTCCTGCTTGCTTCAGCAAATGCCCAGGAAACAGCGAAAGTTAAAGAAAGACTTTCAGACGGCAACAATGCCGAAACATTCCAATCATTTACATTTGACGGCGCCTGGTGCTGGTTTTCAGACCCGAGAGCTGTTTACCATGAAGGAGAACACAAACGAACATATGCCGGTTGGATAGATAGTTACGGAGACATTCACATTGGCTTTTATGACCATAATACCCATCAAATAGAAACAAAAGTGCTTTATGATGGCTTGCAAATTGATGATCATAATAATCCATCCATTCTTTTTGATGCTAAGGGCCATTTAATGGTTTTTTTTACAAAACACAGCCGGAAGGACCCGATACATCTACTGCGATCAAAGTACCCTGAAAACATAAATGATTGGGAAGAAATCAAATACCTGGATTTGAATGATACCGTCCGGTATGCCGGTTTTAAAAACTCCCATACCTACACCAACCCGGTAAGGCTGTCAGATGAAGGCAATAAGCTATTTCTGTTCTGGCGGGGAATGGATAATAAACCCAACTATTCCGTATCGGATGATAACGGCAATACCTGGAGCAAAGGGGAAATTTTTATCCTTGCTGACAGAAAATATAAAAACAGAAGGCCTTATCTTAAGGTCAGTTCAAAAGGCAAGGATAAAATCCATTTTGCATTTACGGATGGGCATCCCAGAAAGGAGCGTACCAATTCAATTTACTATGCTTATTATCAGGATGGGTCCCTCTTTCATGCCAACGGAAAGAAAATAAAATCGCTTCAGGAGTTGCCCTTAAAACCGGAAGAAGCAGACCTGGTATATGATGCCGGTCAAACCGGTAAAAGGGCCTGGATATGGGATATTGCAACAGATGAAGATGGACAACCTGTTTTGGTATATGCTACCTTTCCCGGTGATGGCAGCAATCACGTTTATCATTATGCCAAATGGGATGGGGATGAATGGAAAAACTACCAATTAGTTAATTCAGGCAAATGGTTTCAGCAAATGGCTCATAAACTTCTATCCATACAAGGAGATGATGGACTGTGGAGGGCAAGCCTGATTGATCCGGAATACCTCCCGATAGGTGAATCAAGCGGAAGTGCATTCTTTTGTTTTGCCCTGGCCTGGGGTATAAACAACGGCATGCTTCCGGAAGAAGAATTTGTTTGATATAATTTTTGTACCCTATGAGACGATCAGTTATTATCTGTTGTTTCGTGATGGTTGCCTTTTTGGCAACGAATCATGAAAGCTTCGCCAGGATCTCTTTACCGGAAATATTTTCAGATAATATGGTTCTTCAAAGAAACCAGAAAATTAAAATCTGGGGATGGGCTGAACAGCAAGAAAAAATCACAGTCACTTTTAACCATCAGGTAAAATCGACCATTACAAAAACCAAGGGTCAGTGGAACCTTACCCTTCCTCCCATGGATGCTGGAGGGCCTTATGAAATGAAGATAGCCGGAAAGGATACCGTCATCCTCCAAAACATCCTTATAGGCGAAGTGTGGTTATGTTCCGGACAATCTAATATGGCCTGGCCTGTGAGGAAAAGCATGAACGCCAAAACTGAGATAAAAAACGCTTATTATCCCGAGATACGCTTTTTCTCCTCCCCTCACGAGATGAAACCTCTTCCTGCTGCAGATTATGATCAAAACAGTTCATGGAAAGCATGCAGTCCAGAGACAGTCGCAGGATTTTCGGCAGTAGGCTATTTTTTTGGCCGGGAATTGCATGAAAAACTGACTGTGCCCGTTGGATTGATTGATGCTTCATGGGGCGGTACAGAAGTCGAAGCGTGGACAAGTCATGAAGCCCTGGAACAGCAAGGTTTTTTTGAAGAAGAATTGGCAATGATGAAAATCCTTGATTTAGAAAAGGAACAAAAAGAAAGCTATCAAAAAATTAAAGATTGGGAAGAAGCCATGAAAGGCTTGGATAAAGGAATAGAAAACGGTGAATATATATGGGCCAATAACAATTGTGATGATATACTGGAATGGAAAGGCATGTATCTGCCATCATTGTTTAAAAACACCCATTTAAGGGATTTTGAAGGTGGTATCTGGTTTAAACGGTATATCAACCTTACAGCAGAAGATACAGCTCATGATTACACCCTCATACTCGGTCACATAGATGACAGCGATGTAACTTTTATTAACAATGAAAAAGTTGGAGAGACATTCAACCGTTCATGGGCACTTAGGGAATATAAGATTCCAAAAGACCTTTTAAAAAAAGGCAGAAATTGTATCGCCATCAGAATGGAGGATTATGGCCAGCATGGAGGCTTCTCCGGAAAGCAGGAACAATTTCAGCTTGAATCAGAACACCGGGTGATCACCCTGGCAGGAACCTGGTATTATAAAATCGGCTTTGACTCGGTACCGGAGTACCCCGGGAATCCTTTAAGACCGAATGATTTGGCTGGCAGCTTATTTAACGGCATGATACATCCGCTCCTTCCTTTTACTATACAGGGAGCCATCTGGTACCAGGGAGAAGCGAATGCCAACCGTGGATATCAGTATCGAACATTATTTCCATTAATGATTCGTGACTGGCGAAATAAATGGGATAAAGGTGAATTTCCTTTTCTGTTCGTTCAGTTGGCCAATTACATGAAAGCATTGGAGAGGCCCGCTGAATCAAATTGGGCAGAACTCAGGGAAGCCCAGCTGCTAACATTAAAAAAAGTACCGAATACAGGAATGGCTGTAATAATAGACATTGGAGAAGCAGATGATATCCATCCGCAAAACAAACAAGAAGTGGGTTACAGATTGAGTTTAGCCGCCAGAGCCAAGGCTTATGGTGAAGATATTGTTTATTCAGGTCCCATTTACCGCTCCATGATCATTGAAGAAAACAAAATAAGAATTTCTTTTGACCATGTGGGAAGTGGTTTAATGATCAAAGGCAAAGATGAGAATTTATCTGGTTTTGCGATTGCAGGAAAAAATAAAAAGTTTAAATGGGCAAAGGCAGAAATCGTAAACAATGAAGTGATTGTTTATCATGACTCCATTAGTCATCCACTGGCTGTAAGGTATGCCTGGGCGAACAATCCTGAAAAGGCAAATCTATATAACAAAGAAGGCTTGCCGGCATCTCCTTTCAGAACTGATGAAACGTCCATGATTAAGCATTAATCACATACACCCATTATCAAAAAGGAGGTTCCATCTGACCATTGAAAAATTAAATTTGACCAGATTAAACCTCATTCACAGAAGTTCACAACAAGAGCATTAATAAAACATAAGGATTCCACAGTATCAAAAGCACTAAATTTAGTTAGTGGAACTAAGAAAACGAACCAATTATTCTAAAGTGGTTTTAAGAAGGCGTCAAGAACAAGGCATGCGAGCCTTAAGT
>CAYFUP010000099.1:0-12130 GCA_964346235.1 uncultured Bacteroidales bacterium
ATTATTTGGTTTTTTGTCATCAAGCGCGCAATGAATTATTAAGAAAATTTGAAATACGAAAGTCTAACTTAATATTTATCTCCTATGAACAAAGCAGATTTACTAAAACTTAAAGCAGATGTGATAAACTGTAAGAAATGCGGATTATATCATTACCGTCAGCATTCCGTCTTCGGGGAAGGCAATTTTAATGCCAATATCTTTCTTATAGGCGAAGCACCGGGAGAGGAAGAGGATACAACTGGCAGGCCATTTGTTGGAAAATCAGGCCAGCTGCTGGATAAAATTCTAGCAGCTTCTGGTTTTAGCAGGGATGAGCATGTTTTTATCAGTAATATCATAAAATGTCATCCTCCTGATAACAGGTTGCCGACAGATCAGGAAGCCCAGGCATGCATGCCTCTATTAATGAAGCAGATTGAATTAATCAATCCCGGTATATTGGTCACTTTGGGAGCTACAGCTTTGAAATACATGACCGGAAAGAACCTGAAAATTACACAAATGCATGGCCACTGGATGGAATGGCAAGACAGACTGCTTATGCCGGTTTACCATCCAGCCGCATTATTGCGCAATCCAATCTTAAAAAGGGATACCTGGGAGGATTTTAAAAAGATAGTGGCCAAGTATCGTGAATTGGTAAATCCCAATCATTATTCAACGCATGTATGACGAATGTAGAAAATGGTTTTATGATGTCAAGTGCTTAACCCAAGAAAACGCATCTAATGAATTAGAAGCGCATTAAGGATTCGAAAATAATAATAATCATAATAAAATCAGTGTATGAAGTTAACTGTGTTAACAGAAAATATGGCCGGTGGCGATTTCTATGCCGAACATGGTCTTTCTTATCTGATTGAACATGAAGGAAGAAAAGTGCTTTTCGATACCGGTCACAGTGATATCTTTATTAAAAATGCCAAAAAAATGGGGATTGATATTCAGACTGAAATTCCCAATATCGTGTTAAGTCATGGACACTGGGATCATGGAAATGGCCTTCATCATCTGACGAATAAAACTTTAATAACTCATCCCGGTGTATTTATGAAGAGATACCGGAAAGGGGACAATACAAACATAGGGCTTTCAATAGATAAGAAGAGTCTATTGGACCATTCCATTCATGTTATACTGAATAGTGCCCCATACAGAATCAGTGACAGCATCGTATTTTTAGGGGAAATTCCCCGCATCAATGACTTCGAAGCAAAATCAACCAATTTTGTCAATGAGAATGGGCATCCTGATTTTGTTCCAGATGACTCTGCGTTGGCTATTGTGCAAAATAATTCCCTGATTGTTGTGACCGGTTGTTCTCATTCCGGTATTTGCAATATTATATCCCATGCCATTGAAGTAACAGGAATCAAACAGGTAAACTCGGTGATTGGGGGATTTCATTTAAAATATCATGATGAACAAACCAGGAAAACCATTAAGTGCTTCAAGGATTTAAATATTCAACGGACATATCCTTCACATTGCACTGAGTTACCCGCCTTATCAGCTTTTTATAAGGAATTTGGCATGAAGCAGGTGAAATCAGGAATGGTATTTGATTTTTAATAAGTATCAGAGATAAAACATGATATATGTCGCAGTTTCCGTACCTAAAAATCTTACCTCCCAATTATTTTTATGGGTGTATTTTTTTGTGTTTACCGTTTTATTTTGTTCTCACCTCCTTAAAAATAATCAATTACCCGTATAATCTTATTGGAATTCTATTGATTATGGCAGGAATCTATCTAATTCTAAAACCCTATTTTGATTTAAAGAAACATGGTACCAAGGAGGATTTTTCCAAACCTACTTTTATGGTTAAGGATGGCATATTCCATTATAGCCGGAATCCAATGTATTTGGGAAAAGTAATTTTTCTGGCCGGTATAGCTTTAACTACAGGCAATATGATGTCTTTTACCGCTCCTGTATTGTTTTTTATAATAATGGAACTCATGTTTATTCCTTATGAAGAACGGGAGTTGGATCAGATATTCGGACAGGAATACCGTCAATACAAAAAATCGGTCAGGCGATGGATATAGCATGGGATCCTTAATATTCCTGCTTACTAAATCCTGTATATGGTATGGTAATCGTTTTTAACTACTTCAAAATAATCATCCCGGTAAATTTTTAAAGCCAAAGGTAGAGATTCCATGATATCATTCGCCAGCATGCCATCTTCGCCTTTTTCTTCGGCGGACAAGTCGCCTGCAAAACCATGAATAAAAACCCCCATTCTTGCGGCGTCATTAAGATTAAAACCGATTCCATACATGGATGCTATGATACCGGTCAGTACATCCCCGCTACCAGCAGTGGCCATTCCGGGATTTCCGCTAAAATTTACAAATACTTGCTTATCCGGGTAACCAATCAAAGAATGTGCTCCTTTCAGAACAATGGTTGCATTTAATTCATGGGCAGTTTCCTGCAGCAAGTTGATTTTATTTTTTAATACCTGATCCATACTTTGATTGGTTAATCGCGCCATTTCACCCGGATGAGGTGTTAAAAGGGCAGGGGAGGTACGCGATTTTAAACAGGATTTGTCTTCAGCAATGGCTGTGATGCCATCACCGTCTATTAAAACAGGCTTCGTTGTCTCAGCCACAAAATCTCTTACCAATTGCTGTGTCTCTTTGTTCAGAGATAAACCTGGACCTATGACCACCATGTCAACTTGTTCAGAAAAATCAAGAAGTTTGTTTTTGTTTTCGGCATGAATGCTTCCCTCATTGGTTTCCTTAAGCGGAAAAAAAATGATTTCACTGCCCTTATTTCCAATATATGAAGAAATGCTCTCAGGAGTGGCCAGAAATGAAAGACCCCCGCCAGCTTTTAAAAATGATAAAGCGGAAAAATATGGAGCTCCAAGATAATTGGCAGCCCCTGCAATAAAAAGAACTTTTCCATAATCCCCTTTATGACTGTTTTCCTTCCTTACAGGCAATGGCTCAGGAATATTGGTGGATAGTTTGATTTGTTCATCATGATAAAGGGCAGGTGGAAATGAGATGTGCGTGGCATAAAGTTTTCCGGTGTTTTCATAACCCGGATAAAGGATGTTTCCGGCCTTGGGAAGTCCGAAGGTAACAGTATAATCGGCATCTATGGCTGTGCCCATAATCTGACCGTTGTCGCCGTTTACACCGGAAGGGATATCCATGCTGAAAACGATTTTCTTACTTGAGTTAATGAATTCAATCACTTGTTTATATATGCCTTCTACTTCCCTGTCAATACCGGTGCCAAAAATGGCATCGATGACAGCATCCGAATGTTGAATTGCTGTGCTGGCATCAGAAAGGTCATATGAATCAAACAGTTCTATTTTAAGGTGCTTAATGATTTCAAAATTAAGTTTAGCTGCTCCTTTAATTTTCTCCTGGTTACCTATGATAAAAACAGTAACCCGGGCACCGTTTGAATGCAGTTTTCTGGCAACGACCAGTCCATCCCCGCCGTTATTTCCGCTGCCACAGAAAATCACAAAATGTTTGCCATCAATACCAAATTCCTTTAAAATAGTAAAGTAAGCTGCTTGTCCGGCATTTTCCATTAGCAATTCCTGGGTGATGAGATATTTTTCCATGGCAGCCTTGTCCATGTTCCTCATTTCATTTATATTAGATATCTTCATTTTTTCAGGTATTAAAATGATACTTCATCAGAAATATAATTCCTTTCAAACCTACATAAATTATTATAATTTGACAATTTTAATTCCAATTATATCTGACGGAATCATATTAAAATTGGCCATTGTTGATATAAAGTTACACCGCTCTAATTACTGATATTAAGAGCTTTAATAAGCAAATTGAGGAAGGGGGAGTAGGTTCCATAATAAATTAATCCATTCACTTTTCTTTTCAAAAATAAATATTATATTTGTTTATTATTAAAGGAGAATTATTCTCTAAAAGAGTTTATTATTATTTAATTGCGATCGAATAGCCAATAATAATCAGCCAAAAGAGATTAAAGATTAAGTGACTGAATTTTAAATAGTAATCAATGAATAAAGAAGAAATCAAACATAAGCTGGCTGAAAAAGGTTTTAAAATCACCCCACAAAGAATCGTTATTCTTGAAGCCATTTATAGCCTGAATAATCATCCGTCCGCTGAAAATATCATTGACTATATAAAAGAAATGTATCCGAACATAGCTACCGGTACTGTTTATAAAGTATTGAATGTGTTTGTTGAAAACAATCTGGTGAAAAAGGTAAGAACTGAAAATGATATCATGAGATATGATGGCATCCTTGCTAGTCATCATCATTTGCACGATAAGAATTCCGATTTGATTATGGATTATTTTGATGAAAATCTGGATGAATTATTAAAAAAATATTTTGAAGAAAACAACATAAAGAATTTTAGCATTGAAGAAATAATGTTACAAATAAAAGGACAATTTAAATAATCAATATAAACCTAAAAACTAGTAAGTTATGGAAAAAAATTCTGACAGAGAAAGCAAATGTCCGGTTACCGGAGCAACCAGACAAACCTCCGTGGGAGGTAGCGGGACAAATAATAGCGATTGGTGGCCCAATAAGTTAAACTTAAACATATTGCGTCAGCAATCTTCCTTGTCCGATCCGATGGGAGCAGATTTCAACTATGCTGAAGAGTTTCAGAGTCTTGATTTTAAAGCCTTAAAGAAGGATCTTCATGCACTGATGACCGACTCCAAAGATTGGTGGCCCGCAGATTGGGGGCACTATGGTGGTCTTTTTATTAGAATGACCTGGCACAGCGCCGGCACTTACCGGATTGCCGACGGCCGTGGAGGAGGCGGAACAGGCAATCAGCGGTTTGCCCCAATAAATAGCTGGCCCGATAATGTAAGTCTGGATAAAGCAAGGAGACTGCTGTGGCCCATTAAACAAAAATATGGTAAAAAAATCTCCTGGGCCGATTTGATGATTCTTGCCGGTAATGTGGCGATGGAATCCATGGGATTAAAAACCTTCGGTTTTGGAGGTGGTCGTGAGGACATATGGGAACCTGAGCAGGATATAAACTGGGGACCTGAACACGAATGGCTGGCTGATGAACGTCATGATCAGGATGGCAACCTTGAGGGGCGTCTGGCTGCCGATCATATGGGACTGATTTATGTCAATCCGGAAGGACCTAACGGGGAACCCGACCCGGCAAAATCAGCAATATATATTCGACAGTCATTTAAACGCATGGCCATGAATGATTATGAAACGGTAGCTTTAATTGCCGGAGGTCATACCTTTGGTAAAGTGCATGGAGCTGCTCCTGAATCACATAACGGTCCCGATCCGGAATCAGCCCCCATAGAAGAACAGGGACTTGGGTGGAAAAACAGTTTTGGAAGCGGAAAAGGGCCGGATACGATTACCAGCGGACTGGAAGGTGCATGGACTCAGAAGCCCACTGAATGGGATATGGGGTACTTTGAAAACTTATTTAATTATGAATGGGAACTCACTAAAAGTCCCGCCGGTAAATATCAATGGACGCCGAAAGACGAAGCAGTCAAGGAACAAGTGCCGGATGCACATATATCAGGTAAGAAAAACCCACCCATGATGCTTACCACTGATCTTGCCCTGAAAGTGGATCCGGAATATGAAAAAATATCAAGACACTTTTATGAGAATCCGGAAGAGTTTGCTGATGCTTTTGCCAGGGCATGGTTTAAACTATTGCATCGGGATATGGGACCTAAGTCCCGTTATCTCGGACCTGAAGTACCAGAAGAAGATTTAATATGGCAAGATCCAATTCCTCCCGTTGATCATGTTTTGATCGATGAAAGAGATATAGCAGAATTGAAATCGAAAATCCTTGAATCCGGATTAACCATATCTCAGCTGGTATCCACTGCCTGGGCTTCAGCATCCACTTTCCGAGGGTCGGATAAAAGAGGAGGGGCCAACGGTGCACGTATTCGTCTTGCTCCGCAAAAAGACTGGCAGGTCAATAACCCAACCCAGCTTTCAAAAGTCCTGAGCACATTGGAAGGTATTCAGAATGAATTCAACAGCGCACAACCCGGTGATAAAAAAGTATCTCTGGCTGACCTTATTGTGCTGGCAGGCTGTGCCGGTGTTGAGAAAGCTGCCAGGGACGCCGGAAGCCCCATATCAGTTCCATTTACTCCGGGTCGCATGGATGCCTCCGAAGAGCAAACCGATGCGGACTCATTCAAAGTACTCGAGCCTTCAGCAGATGGTTTCCGCAACTATCTGGGCGGAAAATTTACCGTTTCCACGGAATCCTTATTGTTGGATAAAGCGCAGTTGCTGACATTGACAGCTCCGGAAATGACCGTATTACTGGGAGGCATGCGCGTACTTAATACCAATTATGATAATTCAGATTTGGGGGTGTTCACAGACCGACAGGAAGTCCTTACGAATGATTTCTTTATAAACCTGCTTGATATGAACACCGAATGGAAGCTTGCATCTGAATCCCATGAAACGTTCAAGGGGGTTGACAGGGCAAGTGGAGAACCAAAATGGACGGGAACCCGAGCCGATCTTATCTTTGGTTCAAACGCTGAGTTAAGGGCCATTGCTGAAGTTTACGGAAGCAGTGATTCCCAGGAAAAGTTTGTTCATGATTTTGTAGCTGCCTGGGATAAAGTGATGAATCTGGACAGGTTTGAATTGTGTTAAATGTGATGAATATAGAAACCGGTTTCAATTTACCTGAATATGGTGAACTTGTAAACCGGTTCGTCTCAAAAATATTTTTTATTAGACAATTCATTTTCAATTAAATACTTAATTATAACAATCGTTTCATTTTCAATTGCCGGTATAGCCCTCATGGTTTATTTGCCTTTGGCAAGCTCGCAAGCTAGGTACATGTCATTATGTAACCAATAACTGATGAGGGGTTCATCTGAGCTGATGCTGCATGGCATGAGGCCATTTAGTGCTCATAAGAAAGCGACAATAACAAGGCAATCCGTAAATTAGATATTCAACATATTTTGGATTGCTTTTTTTTAGCTGATTAATTCACTCACATCAATAAAGGATCCTGATTTCATGTGTGTCAGGGTATCAAAAGCTCTGATAAGCGTTTTAGCGGCTTCATCGGGTTTTGGCATCTCCTCAGTGCCTTTGATGCTTTTCAGTCGGGCGATAATTGGAAATCTTTCATCATTCTCCAGTGAGGAAATGTAATCCTGCATGGACGTATCTATAATTCCGGGAGCCAATGCACAAAAGTGAGTCTGCGGTTGCTCTTTGGCATATAAACTGACCAACATGTTTAAAGCGGCCTTGGAAATGGCATAAGCATTCCATCCTCTTGAAGCGCTGGCAGCTGCTCCTGACGATATGGCCACAATCTGGGTAACCTCTTCCACGCAATCCAGCAAGGTATCAATAATCACTTTGTTTGCCCATACATTCAAATCCATAGAATATTGTAACGTGTCAATATCGGTGTTCTTGAGATCTTTTATCTCACTTAAGAATCCTGCATTTAATATGGCAATATCAATAGAATCTTCATCTTTAAGAAATTCACATAATTTTTGATCTACCTCTTTGAATTTTGTCAGATCCATTGATAAGTGATGGTAGTTCTGATAAGCGGACAGATCATCATTTGATTTTCTGCTGATTCCGTAAACCACATGTCCGCGTTTTAAGTACTCGGTGGCCAGCCCATAACCGATACCCGAGCTGGTACCTGTAATCAAAACTTTCGTCGGATGCAAAATGACTTTGTCTGAATCCATGTTGTAATTAAATATTTAGTTTACTCATTCAGTTTTGCAAAGCTTCAAAAATCATACATTTTTACCAAAATGCCATGAATTATTTAAATCCAATGCATATTTTTTCATCATGAGGTTAATATCATTCATGATAAACATACCCATTTATACAGGCAAGCCCATGAAAATGTTTGATTATTTTGCTAAAGTGAAAACGAAAAGCGCATTGCTTTGTAAAATTCTGGTTACTCAAAATTTTTGATAACACTAATAGCTGTTAACCGGAAAAAGAATGCGTGTCAGCCATTTCGAAGGATTATCTTCTTCTTCAGGATCGGTTATATACTTTTCAATGCTTTTGAATTCAACATCTATTTTTTTTATTTGCTGATAGTTCATCATCGCATTATAAGTTTCCTGCATCCCTTCGTAAGGTCCAATATGATCACCGATAATGAACTGTCCTGCTTCTATGGTTTTAATCTTCATCGGCTCAGGTATATCCTTGACCTGTGTTACTGGTATTCCTGCTTCATAGTCCATGGTAGAATCTGTAAAAGAATAATATACCGCGATGGGTGGACCGGTTGTCTCAATGTTATTTTCCTGAATATAACTCATCATTCTGGTGTATAATCGCCCCATGGTAATGCCAATTTCTTTGTTATTACTGGTAGTACGAATACCAATATAACTTATTTCAGACAATTTTTCCACCCGTATGAATTTATCAGGAAGCATTTCAACATGAGCCTTCAGTTGAGCCAGTCCATCCGAATAATTTTTATTGATGGCGCTTTTCATGAGTAAACCAAAATACCGGGAAAAGGGGCTTTTTCCCACTTCTCTTTTAAAGGTCCATGTTATTTCAGTCCCCTGTGATGCCTGACTAAAATATAAAGTGGTGAATGCAGTTCCCTTATCCATGAAATTCAGATTAATGTGAATGGAATCATGCGGAGAGGAATTAACAATCTTCATGGTGCCACTGCCAACTTTTTCGGATTGGCTTGACCACTCATATATGGATCCTTCTCCTTTATATGGTCCTGAATAGTTGGTTTCCATGGTTGTATCCATTTGATGCCAGGGAGACCAATATTTCCATTGATGTAAATCGGTCACTTGATCAAATACTATTTCAACAGGGGCATCAATGGTTATGCTTTTTTGTAATGTTATTTCTGATGGAAAAAGAAATCCAATCAGTATAATGACCACCAGGATGCCAATAATCCGGATTAATATTTTTTTAGTTTTCATGATTTTCGGTTTAAAAATTTTGGTCTGAAAATAGTGAAAAGTTTTGATAAAATCAATAAAAGCGCTCAAATAAAAACAATATGATTTTTGTTACGTAATACTATACAACGGATGGTGTTTTCCCTATAATTTAATATATTTACTCATTGAGGATAGAAAACTTAACTGATTAATTTAGTGAATAAAAGAAAATTACCAAATTTATATTATATAATACTTTTATTTTTAGCGTTTATATTCATAGGTTACCAAACCCTTTATTTTATTCGCCAGAATTATCTGCAGGATGAGGTTGCTGTGAAGGGAAAAATGGATCTCTCGGATAAAAGTTTTGAAAACAAATTGATTGCTTTGCAAGGGGAATTTGAATTTTACTGGAAGCAATTGCTTGAACCGGAAGATTTTGATTCCAATGCAGTAACGCCGGAACATTATATGACCCTTCCAGGCATATGGAATCAAAAAACAATAAATGGTAAGTTGCTTCAGGGTCCGGGATATGCCACATACAGATTGGTAATTACTGTCCCGGAGCAAGGACGGTATGGCATAAAAATGAAAGAGTTTGATACGGCATATGAGTTATGGGTGAACGATGGCCATATTTCTGTCGGACAAGTAGCCAAATCAAAGTCGGACATTATACCAAGCTGGAAAAGAAAAGAAGCATTTTTTGAATCGGACGGTAAAAAAATTGAAATGATTGTCCAGGTAGCAAATTTTCACCATCGCAAAGGCGGTCCGGAAGATATTATGTTATTTGGAAAAGAGGATACCATTTACAATGCCAAGTACAGAATGGTGTCGGTTGAGATGTTTTTACTTGGCTTTCTCGCTTTGGCCTTCCTTTATCACCTGGGTGTTTATTTTTTCAGATTAAAGGAATTATCCAATTTGTTTTTTGCCATTATCGTGTTTTTTGTTGCTTTAAGGCTTTCTCTTACAGGAGAAAAATTATTTCTTGATTTCTTTCCGGCAGTAGATTGGTTTTTTGCATTAAGAATTGAATACCTCACCTTAGTCGTTCCACCTATGTTTTTTATTTTGTTCTTTCACAGTCTTTATCCAAATTATAAAAGCAGAATCATTCATAAAGCTGCCATCATTGTACTGATTGTGTTTTCACTGGGCGTCATAGTGTTACCTCCTGATGTATTTACCTATTTTTCAATGATTTTTCAACCTTTCATATTATTTGTAGCCATATATGCCGTATATTATTTGATAAAAAACATACGATTTAACGAGAAAGACGCTGTATTTCTGCTGGCCGGAACGGTGATCCTTGTTTTAATCACCTTTAACGAACTTCTTTTTTATAATAAAATGTTGCAAACAGGGTATTTAATGCCCTTTGGGCTACTGATATTTATTTTTTCCTTTTCCTACGGATTATCAGGAAAATTCACCCATGCCATGAATGAAACGGAAAAGCTTAAAAATGAATTGCAAAGGTATAATGCCCAACTTGAAGAGATGGTATTGAGCAGAACGAACGAATTGCATCAGAAAAATATAGAGCTCGAAAAGCAAACACTTGAACTTCAGAAAGCTTTTAATGAGCAGAGCGAATTGCTGAAATTCAGGGAATCAATGACAGGACTATTGGTTCATGACATGAAGAACCCGATTAGTGCCATCCTGACTTTGGATGAAGAATCTTCTGAAGAACATATTATGCTGGCCAAGCAAGCTGGAAAGCAACTTCACAATCTAATTCAGAATATGATGGATATTCAGAAATTTGAGGAATTAAAAATCAGAACCAGTTTTGAACCAAATAATTTTAAAGAAATTTCAGAAAATGCGGTTGAACAAATACAATATCTTGTAAACCTCAAAGGAATATCCATGAAGAATAAAATTCAGGAAGATATAAATTTTGTATTTGATGCGCATCTTATTGAACGAGTGTTGATTAATCTGCTATCCAATGCCGTCAATTACACCCCTGAGAATGGACATATAATGCTTAGTTATGAACTTATTGAAAACTATCTGAAAGTGTATGTAGAAGATGATGGAATAGGTATTCATAAAGAATATCATAATAAAATATTTGAGAAATACGGACAGGTTGACGAACAAAAGAAAACTTCGGGTCTGGGTTTAACGTTTTGTAAAATGGCCGTTGAGGCCCATCGCGGAAAAATAGGCCTCGTTTCAGAAGTCCAAAAAGGCAGCACATTCTGGTTTACCATACCTACTTATTTATAAATAACTATTACCATACAATAAACATCATTGAACAAAGTTAATTATTAAATTGTATGTTTAAATCATATGGCTTATTATGCAAAAAGAAAATCTTTTATGTTCAGATCTAAAAAGGGTGCATTTTGTGATTACCCGTGCGCTTAATGTAATTGAAAGCAAAGGCAATGAATTGATAGAATCAGGTCAGACAGATGAACTTTATGGAGGCTTTCATCTATACATGGATGCGACACTTAAATTTGTTCATAATCATCATGTTTCGGAAGAAAATGTGATGTTTCCGGAACTTAAAAAATATAATGTGGACATTCCCATCCGAAAATTATCCAACCAACACGATGAAATGTTGCCGGTCATGGCAGAATGCGAAGACTGGCTGGAAGAGTGCAATAAGAATAGCAAAAATCTGGAAGCCTTTCAAAAATTAATTGCAGCATTCGCTGAGTTAAACAGATTATGGAAAAGTCATTATTGTGATGAAGAAAATGGATTTTGTACCAACCATTTCTCAGAACTTATTCCTGAAAAAGATAAGAACAGAATAGCAAAAAAAGTATCTAGATATGGAAGAAGACATGCCAAGCCCGGAAGCTTAATATTGCCATTCATTTTATTCAATTTACCTTTGAAAGAAAGACAGGATTTTAAAAAACAGCTGCCAGGCATTGTTACCGGTTTTATGATTCCGCTGCTTTGGAAAAAAAGGTGGCAAAACATGAAACCATATTTACTGGAAACCAATTCTTGATATTATATTGCCATTCTTTTCACAATATTTTTTAGGGAATGACATTTTGAGGAGTTATTTTTCTATTCAGTGGCTCTAAGAAAACGTTATTAACTGCGTTATGCTCACCTTAAGCACCAGTCATTTACAACCAGTAAACTCCTGGCACTTAAGGCT
>CAYFUP010000100.1:0-12033 GCA_964346235.1 uncultured Bacteroidales bacterium
AAAGCTAGTTTTCTATAATGTACTATAAAAGTGTAAACAATTGTTATTAAACATTTTAAATGCAGGTTAGTTAATTAGTGTCACTAAGAAAACTAACAAATTATGCGAAAGAATATTTACTTAGTCCCCTGACTTTTTGATTCGTCTCCGGAAATAAAATAAACCAAAAGCCAGCAATGCAATCAGGTAAAGGCCTAAACTATTATTAAGACCGAATCTAAAGCTTTTATGTATGGCAGCTGCCAGGCTTAAAATACCAATTATAACCCAGGCATACATGAGTATCTCATTGCCCTTGTTCTGGCTCATCTTTGATGTTGATTACGCCTGTTACTTTACTAAACTCCCATGAGGTAAGGTTTTCATTTGCTTTAAACCCTTCACCCTGGATTTCATTATGCTCATCTGTAACTTTGGCAAATTTATCTGTATATATTTTATGTTCGCTTTGATCCCAAAACAATAATTCGGTTTTTAACGTTTCACTATTTTTATTTACGGCGACTACATTATTACGTGCTTCCCATAACTCCTGTTCTTCATAATAAATCACATAATTGGCAGTCAACTGCGATTCAATTTCCTCGTTATGATAAAAATAAACTTCCAAACCCTCCGGAAATTCAACATATGTCTCTTTTTCCGGTTTGACATATCTTTCAAGAACCGGAGCCAACAACCGGATTTTAACAATTCCGGAATCACTGTATATGATCTCTGTGTTTTCTGCAGATTGTTGAGGCAACTCATTGGTAGATGTAATGGATTTGATCACTTCAATGTCATTCTCACAGGATGTAAACAACAACAATCCAATGAATACTACAAAAATAACCGATGCCTTTTTTCCTAAATGTTTCAATAAAATATATTTAATAATTCATTAATTGGCCTGGTTAAGCCAGAATCTTGTATAAATAGACGCCGGGACCTAATCTTATTATTATTAATTGGAGCGCACTTTTGTTGTTTCATTGATCCAACTGTCAATCTCAAAGGGATCGCCTTCATTGTACCCGTAAAAAAAGATGGTTTCCTTTTTGGGAAAATATTGTGAATAGATGTCTATTTGCTTTTCTGCGTCATCAGAAATATTCGGATCAAGCTGTTTCGCTTTTTGATAATAATCAACGGCCAGCCAATATATGGATTTGTTCTCAAGGTCATTTTCACCATAATCTTTGACGCTGGCATATATGTTGCCAATTAACAAATAGGCTTTGCCATAGTTTGGGTCCGCCTTTATTGCTTGCCTGGCATACTCCCTCGACTGTTGAAGGTCTTTATCTTCCCTGTACACATATTCTCCCAGTTCCGTATAATATTGTGCCTTTATTTCTAATAAATCAGCCATTTCCATCACCCTGTTTTCATTCTCGATTTCTTTATCCACCAGTTCAATGGCTATTTTATAATATTGAAGGACTTTATCATGAAGGTCTTTTTGTCTTGACATGAAAGCCAGGTTATAGGCATCCGATATTTCAGGTTCCAACTTCAGCTTTATTTCGGATACTTCATAAAATAGCTCAGAATCACGACAACCCGTTTCATCAAGCAATTCTAAGGTTTTATTAATGAGTTCCAGATCATCCGGGTTTTCCTCAATACGCGGCCCAAACAATGAAATGAGTGATTCGCAGGTGGCTGCCCCGCTTCTTTCATATATCATATCGATGCTGCTCTTGGCGCGCTTTGCCCTTCTGTCATTGGGATTTCTTGTTAGATTCTTTTCTATAAGTCCGGTTACCCTGGAATAATTCTGCAACACTTCATCCTGATCCAGTTCTCCACTCTTGAAAAGCATCTCAGTGGCTGTCATATAAGTTACCAGGACAGCTTCCTCTGTTCTCATGCCGCCAATTTCTATAGACTTTTCCAGGATACTGAGTCCTTTTTTCACATCTTCAATATCGTCTTTTCTATATCTAAGATAATTTATTCCTTTTCGGCCTAAAACAAAACCTTCCTGGTCAAAATATTCGATTCTTTGATCATATACTTTCATTAAAGTGTCGATCCAAGCTTCCCGTTTTGCATCATCTTCAGCTTTATTAATGAAATGCTTTGCAATTTTTACCCCGTCTATATATAAATTTTTTGAAGCTTTCGGGCAAATATGAAAAGCTTTTTGCCAGGGGTTCAAAGCATCCTGATAGTTGTCCTGTTTTGCAAATTCCCGGTATATCGAAAGGTTCCGGAGACATGTAACCCTTGACGCACTGTCAGGCCCGTATTTCGGATTGTCATATAATTTATGTTGGGCCCTAACAGGCAAAACGAATAACAACATCAACAATACAACCAGTGCAAATCCATACTTTTTAAACCTTCTGTTCATTTTATTGAATTATAGTTTATTATGAGCATTTTATATTAATCAAATTTTCTTTTAAAGAACCAAAAATCATGCAAAGTTAAATTAAATACAAAATTAACATATTGTTCTTTAACAAGTTCCACATTTCCTTTTTGACCCAGTTCAAATGCAAAGTTAAATGTCGTATTTGTCTGCCCCAGCGGAAAACCTAATCCCAGGGTAACCCCTTTGTCAACAATCTGATTGTCATTTATGTTTAGATTCGTATTGGTATAATAGGCGCCAACCCGGTATCGAATGTGATCAAAGTAACTTCTGATTGAATACCTGTCAGGAACATACTCTGCACCAAAATGCAATGAATTGTAATTTGAAAGCTCTTTGGCGTCATTACGGAAACCATTGCCTTCCCAGTTTTGACTGTAATAATCCAGACCGATAAGCAATTTTTCGCTGAAATTGATGCTGGCCCCAATGCCAAAGTTTGCCGGCAGATTAAAGTCAAAGGTATTATCTATGGAATCAGGCGTTGTTTGTATGGTATCATATACACTGAGCATGGTCCCGTTGCTTGATAGGTCAACCCACCTCACTGATTTGTCCTGCTCGGCATTAATGTTGGTTCCGGCAGTAAAAGAGGCACCTATGGCAAAATCAATATTTTCATTGAGCTTATCAAAGTATTGTATTCCGTAATTGATAAAAAAATCACCCAGGATATATTTTTGTTCTATTTGTGTATCCCAATACTCACTGTCGATATAATTGATTCGTTCTTCGTCATCAATGCTGCCAAACAAATAAGATACATTGACTCCAACTGCCAATCTGTCAAATAATTCTATTGAATTTCCGATATAAAACTGGTTTAGTCCCCCTGAACCCTTGTAAAACCTGTCAATTTCTGTTCCGTTGATTGTCATATTTTCCCTGATATTATAACCAATCTTGCTATACGGAACCACTCCTATGCTCGTTTTTAACCATTCTGTAACAGGAAAACCGATGGTTACATGGTTTATATTCATGTTATACATTTCAAGATCTTCTGAGATTCCTTCCGTGGTGGAATGATAATAGCTACCCAGGGCACCGATGTCAAAAATGAAGGAAAGTGAGTCTATACCTGTATATGAAGCAGGATTGAGGTAATTGATATTGGCATTCCTTCTCAGACTTAATGCCAGGCCTCCCATGGCACGGTTTTCTGCGAAACCTTTTTTGCTTATATCTCCTATGCCACTTAGGGTATAGGCTGAATTTACGGTATATTGAGCATCCAAAGGTCTTCCAACTAGTAATATCATCATTACTAATACAAAGATTGTGTTTTTATTTCGCATTATATAAGTATATTCTGTTTAATCCTTCGAGGGACAAATTTTGAACCACAAAGATGGGATATTTTAACTTATTTTCAAAAAAAATGGCATCTCCGCCAGTCATAACTACTTTTAAATCATGATAATCGGATTTATATGAATGGATATACCCATTCAACTCAAATAAAATGCCCATCAGTGCACCGCTAAACAAGGCCTCGTTTGTATTTTTAGCAGTTAACCGGAATTCATCCTTCAGGTCCTTATCAATGTATGGCAATTTATCGGTGAAAACATGAAATGATTTTAGCCTTGTCTCCAATCCGGGTGATATGTTTCCTCCTTCAAATTCATTTCCTGTATTGATAAAATCTATGGTAATGGCAGTTCCCAGGTCAATGACCAGCATATTGGAATTCCTGAACAAATGATTGGCGCCTACTGCAGCGGCAATTCGGTCAGAACCAAGGGTATTGGGGGAGGAATAGTTCAGCTTTAAAGGAATGGGGGTAGTATGATCGATTTCTCCGAAAGGGATGCGGTTTTGTCTTAGTATTTCTGTAAAAAAAGAAATATCAAGTTTGGTGCTGCAAATCATAGCTTTTTTAATATGCTTTCCGTACAGAAATTCATTTAGTTTGTGAATTTCTTTAAAAGCATAGGTTTCCCTAAGAATCAGCGTTTCTTTATCAAATAACCCTGTTTTAACGGCACTATTTCCTATTTCTGCAGCGAGGATCATGGACATATCATAATTTTTTCAATGTTTTGCCTGAGAACCTTTGTTCATTTATGATTCAGAAGCTATAATTTGAACAAGCCCTCCGGTTATGTTTTTTCATTATTTTGGATATTTCTTAAAATGTCCAATGCATTATTGACAGATTTCACATCATTGACCGTTAATGATAATCTGTTTTTATATTCTTTAAGTTGATAGAAGGCTGGATTTTTTTGTACATGGTTTAAAATATTGCTAAAAGTATCTGATTTAAAAAATTTTGAATCGCGGTTGCTGATAAAATGAAGGATCATTTTGTTGTTCTTCAGAAATATCTTTTCTATGCCTGATTGCTCCGCAGTCCATCTCATCCGAACAGCATTGAGCAATTCATGAGTTTGTGCAGGTATCTCTCCAAACCTGTCTTTTAACCTGAATTCAAAATTCTTCAGTTGATTTTCATCCTCCAAATTATCCAGCTCCCTGTATAGTTTTATTCTTTCTGTAATGTTATCGATATAATCCTCCGGAAACCGAATCTCAAGGTCTGTATCAATATTACAATCAGAAACATACCTTATTTGTTTGGAAGATTCTGCTGGTTTTTCTTCTTCGAAAGTTTCCCTGAATTCGTCCTCTTTCAGTTCCTGCAGTGCTTCATTGAGAATACGATGGTAGGTTTCAAATCCGATATCCGTTATAAAACCGCTTTGTTCGCCTCCCAGAAGATTCCCTGCCCCACGGATGTCCAAATCCTGCATGGCAATGTTAAATCCACTGCCCAATTCCGAGAAATCTTCAATGGCTTTTAAACGCCTTCTGGCTTCTGTTGTCATTACTGAGACGGGAGGAGCCAGTAAATAGCAGAAAGCTTTTTTATTGGAGCGGCCAACCCTTCCTCTTAGCTGATGAAGGTCACTTAAACCAAAATGATGGGCATTATTGATAATAATGGTATTGGCATTGGATATGTCAAGACCCGATTCAATAATGGTGGTAGCCACCAGCACATCATATTTTTCTGAAATAAAATCCAGCATGATTTTCTCTAGTTTTGTTCCTTCCATTTGTCCATGAGCAGCGACAGTCCTGGCTTCTGGTACCACCTTCTTAACCAGGTTCTGCATCTCTTCAATGTTTTCAACCCGGTTGTGAATGAAAAATACCTGTCCGTCTCTTTCTATTTCATGCAAAATGGCTTCTCTAATAATATCTTCATTGAATGAATGCACTTCAGTGGAAATGGGATAGCGGTTTGGGGGTGGAGTATAAATAATGGACAAATCACGCACGCCCATCAGTGAAAACTGAAGGGTCCTTGGAATTGGCGTGGCAGTGAGGGTTAAGGTGTCCACCTCCAATTTCAGGTTTTTCAGTTTTTCTTTGGTTGATACGCCAAATTTTTGTTCTTCATCAATAACCAATAACCCCAGGTCTTTAAAGTGAATATCTTTTCCAACCATCCTGTGGGTACCGATCATGATATCGGTTTTCCCTTCTTTCAGTTTTTCTATTGATTCTTTTTGTTTTGCCGCAGGTTTTAATCGGCTTATATAGTCAATGTTGCAAGGAAAATCTTTTAACCTGTCCCTGAAGGTTTGGTAATGCTGAAGTGTAAGAATGGTAGTGGGAGCAAGAATAGCGACTTGCTTGCTGTCAGATGCTGCCTTAAACGCTGCCCGAATGGCAATCTCCGTTTTTCCAAATCCAACGTCCCCGCATATCAGCATGTCCATGGGATGAGGAGACTCCATTCCTTCTTTTAGCATTTTGGTAGCTTTCTCCTGGTCCGGAGTATCCTCATAAATGAATGAAGCTTCCAGTTCTTTTTGCAGATAGGTATCTGGAGAAAATTGATATCCCTCTTTTGATTTGCGCTTGGCATATAGGTTGATTAATTCCCTGGCTATGTCTTTAACTTTGCTTTTTGCTTTTTGCTTTTGCTTTTGCCACGTACCTGTGCCCAGTTTATGTATTTTTGGCGGTGTGCTGTCCTTGCCCTTGTATTTGGAAATACGGTGAAGGGAATGAATATTGACATACAAGGTGTCATTATCTTCAAAGACCAGCTTAATGGCTTCCTGTGTTTTCCCATTCACATCAATTTGTTCCAATCCACCGAATTTTCCAATACCATGATCAATATGAACCACGTAATCTCCAGGATGCAAGTCATGAATCTGATTGATGGTGATTTGTTCTTTTTTGGTAAACTGCTTGTTAAGCCTGAATTTGTGATATCTTTCAAATATTTGATGATCCGTATAACAGCATATCTTGATATCATGATCAATAAATCCTTCGTGCAAGGTTTTGTTAACGGGCTGGAAATTAAAATCATGCTGAATTTCATTAAAAATGGCTGTCAGCCGGTCAAATTGGTTTTCACTGTCAGATAAAATAAAATTTTGATAGCCTTTATCGTGGTTATTGACCAAATCATTCCCCAATATTTTAAAGTTTTTATGAAAATGAGGCTGCATGCTGGTCTGAAAATCCACTTTCTTAACCGGATCAAAGCAGGGATGGTTGGTGAGTTCGATGACTTTCATCCCAGATAAATCCTCCATAATTTTATTTCCGGTGACCAGGACACTGTTTTTATCAGGAACCGAATCGGTATTCCATTTTTCGTCTATGTTTTCAACTTTTTCAAAATCGGTTTGATGAAAAATGTCATTTATCCGTGACTTCAGGTATGGTAGATCGGATCCCCATACTGCTATATCATTTCCGGTAAATTCAAACAGGGATTCAAGGGTTTCCTCCGAGTCGATTTTTTGAAGGTTGGGCAAGACTGAAACACTTTCATAATGGTCAATGGACAGTTGTGATTCAATGTCAAAGGAACGGATGGACTCCACCTCATCACCAAAAAAATCGATTCTATAGGGTTTTCTGGCGGAAAAAGAAAATATATCCACAATGCTTCCTCTGAGGGCAAACTGTCCCGGTTCATATACGAATTCAACCCGTTCAAATTCATAAGTGGATAAAACTTCTGTAATAAAATCAATGGAGATTTCCTCCCCTTTTCTAATCTGCAGGGTATTGTTATACAGACCTTCCCTGGTGATGACCTTCTCCACCAAGGCTTCCGGGTAGGTAACCATAATATAATAAATATCCTGTTTTTCTTTATATCTGCTTACGGCACTGATGGCATCTGTTCTTAACACGATGTTTTCTTTATCCGGATTAAAATATTGCACAGATCTTTTGAATGAAGGGGGGAAAAAAAATATATTGGTTTGATTCAAGATGACCTGTAAATCATTATAGAAATAGGCTGCCTCCTCTTTTTCAGATAATATAATGATGTGGTTTCCGGGGTAGTTTTTAATGAATTCTCCGACAGCAAGACTTTTGGCAGAACCTTTCAGTCCGGTTAGTTGAACATTCAGAATATCCTGATCTTTAATAAAATGAATGCCCTCGGTTATCCGGGGATGTCCTTTAAATAATGTATCTATTGCCGTATGATTCAATGTAAAAATTTTTGCAAATAAATAAATATTTATGATGTTTTGGTGAACTTTGGCGAAGGATTATTGCTGCTTCGCAGCAGCAGGTATTTTTAATAACAAAAATAAGATTATTATTAAAATAATAAATAATGGATGTTGATGATGGCATTAAAATGACTTATTTTCACATTTTAAATGTATATACTGTCAATGATTCAAGTATTTAAATTTGGAGGTGCATCCATCAAAAATGCAGCTGCAATCAGGCAGATGACTGAAATTATCAGGCTACACCTTAGCGAAAGACTTATGATTGTGGTTTCTGCCATGGGTAAAACCACAAATAAATTAGAGGATTTGTATGAAAAGGCCTTTCATCGACAAGATTTTTCCACTGTTTTTCATGAAATAAGAAATGAACATCATGTCATCGTGCATTCTTTGTTTCCTGAACCAGATCAGTATATTTTCGAAAAAGTGGATGGGATTTTCGATACAATAACCGGACAAATACATCAAATACACGCAAAATCAACGGACTATGATGACGGATATGATCAGGTTATCCCTTATGGTGAGATTCTTTCTACGACAATTATCAGTGATTTTTTAAATGACAATGGAATTAAAAATCAATGGCTGGATGCCAGGGATGTGATAAAAACGGACAGCAATTTCAGGGCTGCTTCCGTTGAGTGGAACAAAACAAAAGAGATGGTTCGCATGCATGTAACCTTTCATCCGGCAGATGTTATCATCACGCAGGGTTTTATCGGAAGTGATGCCTATGGCCATAATACCACCCTGGGCAGGGAAGGCTCAGATTATAGCGGGGCTATTTTTGCTAATTTGCTTCATGCGCAAAGCATGACCATCTGGAAAGATGTTCCGGGAATTTTAAATGCAGATCCCAATCTCTATGAAGGAAAAACAGAAAAAATTGATGAACTGAATTATGAAGAAGCCATTGAGTTGTCCTATTTTGGGGCAAAGATAATTCATCCAAAAACCATCACGCCGCTGCAAAACAAAAGCATTCCCCTTTTTGTGAAGTCTTTTTCTGACATTCATGCTGCCGGTACCATAATTCACAAAGATTTTGAAGGAGAGAGCCTTCCCAGGTTTGTGATCATCAAAAAAAACCAGGCAGTAATTAAACTGCGTTCAAAAGATTTTAGTTTTATACAGGAAAGCCAGATCTCACTGGTTTATCAAGTTCTGGCAGATAACAACCTCAAAGTGAATATAATCCAGGTATTTGCCCTGTCAATTCATTTATCCGTAGAAAACGATATGATGAGAATAAACAGTGCCTTGAGGGAGCTGGCCGTTCATTTTGATCCGGAGGTTGTCGAAGACTTAAATTTTCTGACCATCAGGAATTTTAGCCGTCAGGATATTGCAGAAATGACCCGGAATAATAAGGTATTGTTGTTTGAAATAGGCATGAGAAATGCTCATTTTATTTTAATGCCATAAACCTGTATATAAAACGTTTAGAAACAATTGTTTACACCTTCATGCCATTTAGTGCATTCATGGTTTTTTTTTCTGCGTGATGGCAACGTTGGTTGGTTTCTTTCAAAGCACAGTATGAATTGTCTTGTAATAATACAGGCTTTTGCGTGGCGTGGTAGCCGTGTTTCTTTCAAAGCACAGTATGAATTGTCTTACTGCGACTAACAATGCATGATACGGCATTGTGTTTCTATCAAAGCATAGATTGAATGCATTGATATCAAATGAAGGCTTGATTGTTTTTACCGGTCGAACTCAAGTCTCCGGGCATTTTTGTTTTCCGGATGAAATTTCCCTTGATCATAGATGAGCTGTCCATTCACGAAAGTTTGAACAACCGAGGAATGAAAGGTTTCATTAATAAATGGAGACCAACCACATTTATATAGTACATTGTTTTCTGAAACCGTCCATGGATTGTTCAGGTTCACCAAAACCATGTCGGCATAATAACCTTCCTTGATAAAACCCCTGTCCTTTATTTCAAACAACCGTGCTGGGGCATGACACATTTTATCAATGATTTTTTCCAGTCCGATTTTTTTTTGGTGGTATAGTTCCAGAATGGCAACCAGTGCATGTTGTACCAACGGTCCGCCTGATGCAGCCCTGGTATAGTCGAAGGTATCCGGGTTAAAAGGCATTTGTTTTTCACCGGGAAGGTGAGGAGCATGATCGGTGGCAATGACATCGAGTTTGTCTTGCAGCAGGGCATTTAATAGTCCTTCCTGGTCGGAATGACTTTTAACTGCAGGATTCCATTTGATGGCAGGGCCATATTTCGAATAATCGTTATCATTGAACCAGAGGTGATGTATGCAAACTTCACCAGTGATATTTTTGCTTTCCGGAGGTCCTGAGGACAGCAATTCCATTTCTCTGGCAGTGGATAAATGTAAAATATGGAGTTTTGCCCGGTATTTTTCGGCCAGACTGACAGCCAATGAGGATGACTTGTAGCAGGCTTCTTCACTTCTTATTTTAGGATGATAATGTATGGGTATATGTTGATTGAATTGCTGTTGGTATTGATATAAGTTTTGATTGATTGTTGATTCATCTTCACAGTGTGTGGCGATGATTACTGGAGATTCTGAAAATATGGCTTCAAGCGAATTTAAATTATCAACCAGCATATTGCCAGTGGAAGAACCCATAAATATTTTTACACCGCAGGTTTCTTTCGGGTCAATCTTTTTTATTTCTGCCTTGTTATCATTGGTTGCACCGAAATAGAATGAATAGTTGGCATATGATTTTTTGGCAGCCATGCGGAATTTTTCCTCCAGCAAGTCAATGGTGATGGTTTGAGGAATGGTATTGGGCATTTCCATGTAAGAAGTGATTCCTCCGGCAACAGCCGCTTTAGATTCACTTTCAATGTCTGCTTTATGCGTGAGTCCCGGTTCCCTAAAATGGACTTGATCATCAATTACACCGGGAATGAGGTAATTATTTTGTCCATCAATGGAATGATCTATATCGAAATCACCCTGGTAAGGACACAAATCAGGGTAGATTTTTTCAATGCGATGATGATTCAGCAGAATGCTGCCATGAAATACATTGCCCTCATTGACAATATTAACATTATGAATCAGTGTTATAGCCATGTTTGCGTCACACAGGTTCAATTTCCTTTTTTTTATAATGGAAGAACCAACTTTTAATTTTCATTTTCAATACGCCCCATACAGCCTCATTAAAAATCCCTCCGCTCATTTTAGACGAACCTCTTTTTCTGTCGGTAAATATGATGGGTACCTCAATGATTTTGTAACCCATTTTCCATGTCAGGTATTTCATTTCGATTTGAAAGGCATATCCGACCAGTCTAATTTTATCCAGTTCAATTGATTCCAGTACATGCCTTTTATATCCTTTAAATCCGGCCGTCGTGTCTTTTATGGGCATACGGGTGATAAACCTGACATAAGCGGAGGCAAAGTAGGATAGCAATACCCTTCCTATGGGCCAGTTCACTACATTGACTCCTGAAATATATCTGGAGCCGATGGCCAGGTCTGCGTTTTCTTCAGCAAGGGCTTTATACAGGTAAACCAAGTCATTTGGATTGTGGGAGAAGTCGGCATCCATTTCAAATATATTATCATACTTTTTTTCCAGTGCCCATTTAAATCCGGTAATATAGGCAGTTCCCAGTCCGAGTTTCCCTTTTCGTTTAATAATAAAGAGTTTATCCGGATAAGCTTTTTGCATGTTTTCGACCAGTTCATAAGTTTTATCCGGTGAATTGTCATCCACAATCAATATATGAAAGTTCACTTCGAGATCAAAGATGGCCTTAATCAGGAGCTCGATGTTGTCTTTTTCGTTATAGGTAGGTATGATAACCAGGTTGCTTATCAATGGACTATTAAATTAATGGTTAAACAAAGAAGCGAATATATAAATAATCTGTGAGAATTGAATCAGATTAATTGGATTATTATAATAGATAACTGACATATTGGACATTACATAAAAAGATGATTTTTTTTTCATTTTTTTTATAAGATTTCATTGAATTCAGAAAATTAGATTTATATTTGCAGTCCCATTTTACAAAACGTTCTTTTAATATTAGTGATGAAGCTTAGATAGTAAAAAAGCGGAATAATTTCCGGTAAATGTTTAGGATTTTTAGAAAAGTTTTTAGGATTAGGAAATTATTTTGGGAAGCAT
>CAYFUP010000101.1:0-5900 GCA_964346235.1 uncultured Bacteroidales bacterium
TTCCGGGCAGGCTTCTTAACGCTTTCATGATTTCCCCATACCATTCTTCATACAGTTTTCTGAGAAATAATTTGCTTTTTATCAGTTCTTTATGATGTAAGGTTCTCTCCGGGGAATCCAATTCATGATTAATCTTATACTTCATTCCCATATCTTATATATTATTCGCAAAAATCCCTTCTTGTTATTATAATTATTAATTTTACATCAAATACAATGGCATGCGAACCTGGACACTCATCCTTCTTACCCTGCTTCCTTTTACCGGCATGGCGCAGCTATACGAAAGCGGCACGCCATGGCTGCTTAACAATCAAGCCGGGGATGATATCCCTGTTTTTGAAATGCCTGCCATCCAGGATACAAACATAAACATTACAAAAACAAATTCCAGTTTAAAACCCTATCATTTCGGAAAAAACTTTCCCGTAAACATTGATATTAAAAAGGACGGAAAAGTTCTGCAAAATACGGACAGCACCACTATTTACCTGATTGGGCTTCAATCCAAAGGAGCCTTTTCATTGTCATTGATGTTCATTAGGTTTCAATTGCCGGAAAAAGCCAGGTTGTTTGTCATTAATCCTGAGAAAAACCATTTTTTAGGGGCATATACTTCACGGAACAACAAGAAAGCCGGCAATCTTGCTATTCAACCCGTAAAGGGAGACAAGATTTATATTGAATACACCGAACATGTCCAGAATGATGAAGGGGAGCTGGTTTTAGGAACATTATCTCATCATTATAAAGACATATTCAATCAGAATGCATTGAAAGACAGCCGCTTTGGCAGTTCAGGGGACTGCAACATCGACATTAACTGTCCGGAAGGAGATGATTATCAGCACCTAAAACATGCCATTTGCCGCATTCTTATCAATGGCAATACCTTTTGTACCGGTACTTTAATCAATAATACCGCAGAAAATGGGAAACCTTACATCCTGACTGCTAATCACTGCATTGATAATCAGCAGGCAGCGGAATCCGTGGTGGCTGTTTTCAATTACGAGAGTCCGTATTGCAGCGGAAATGATGGCAGTGTGAAACAGTCTATTTCAGGGGCAGAACTGAAAGCCACCAAATCAAACCTGGATTTTAGCCTGCTGGAACTTTCCGAAAAAATCCCCACCAACTTTAAACCCTATTACGCAGGATGGAATAAAAAAGAAACGCCTCCTGATTCATCGATATGCATTCACCATCCCTCGGGAGATGTAAAAAAAATTGCCATCGACCATGATGCGCCTGTTACGGATAGCTACCAGGATGGCTTCATCATCAATGCTTTCTGGCGGGTAGAAGAATGGGACAAGGGAACCACAGAATCCGGTTCTTCAGGCGCTCCTTTATTTAACTCCCATAACCAGCTTTATGGGCTGTTATCAGGTGGTTCAGCCAATTGCTCCGCTCCTGTCAATGATTATTTTGTAAAATTCTCTGAGAACTGGGATTATTATCCGGATTTTAGTGAGCAACTTGCTTACTGGTTAGACCCGGTATCGCTGAACACAGATTCACTGGCAGGTTATGATCCTTCCACCAGGCGATATCAAAATGACGCCAGGATGTTCCATATTCTTTCTCCGGCTTCGCAATATTGCGGGACCTATGATGTCAAACCCAAAGTGCTGGTAAAAAACAACGGACTGGATACCATAAAAAGCCTGACCATCTCCTACCAAATCAATGAAGGTTCAGAATCAGAAAGCCTTCAGTATAATCAACCCATTTTACCTGGTGAACTGGATACCATAGGTTTTAAAGTCATTCACCTGACAGCGGAAGATTATACCTTTCAGGCATTTACCAGTCAACCGGACAATGAGCCGGATGATAATCCGCAGAATGATACCCTTTCCATGGCATTTACCATAAAAAGCGGCATTCCGACCCGTTTAAACCTGACTACCGATTATTTTGGTTCTGAAACCATCTGGGAAATCAAAGACAATCAAGATTCTGTGGTTTATGAAGGGGGACCCTATCAGAATGGGGCCATCAACAACATCACAGAATCATTCTGCCTGGATTATGAAGACTATGCATTCAGCATCTATGATATCCTGGGAGACGGGATTTGTTGCGATTATGGATTTGGACAATATGCACTGATAAATGGCAACACCAATGAAATCATATCGCAAGGCGGAATTTTTGACAGCGTTGAAACCACCACACTAAAACACTCAGAACCTTCGCCGGTGGCCGATTTTACTGCAGACACCAATATCATCTTTACCCATTCAGACATCCGTTTTCAGAATAAAAGCAAACATGCAGAAACTTTGAAATGGCATTTTGAAGGGGGCGATCCATCATTGAGCACTGAGGATGAACCGGTCGTACATTATGCCCTGCCAGGAAAATATGATGTATCCCTTTCGGTCAACAATAATGAAGACAAAAAACTCAGGGAAGATTATGTTTATGTCGTCGATTCCCCAAAAGTGGTTGATTTTGTGGCTTGGGATACTTTGGTTTATCAGGGGGACAGCATCCGGTATGTGGATCGGAGTCATGGCATAAAAAACCGGAAATGGGTATTTGAAGGCGGAGATCCTGCCATGACTGAAATGAGCAATCCTGAGGTGACATATCAGAATTCCGGAATTTATGATGTAACGCTTATTGGTGATGAGGATTCACTAAAAAAACACGATTATATTCATGTAAAAAAGAAACCCATCATTTATGAGATAACCTACCCTGATTCAGTATCATGCATTCACGAACCCGTGACTTTCAGCATTTTTCCCGATACATTAATCAGCTCGGTTCAATGGAACTTTGAAGGCGGTCAACCGGACATGAGTGAAAAAAGACATCCGGAGATTATTTACCTGTCAGAAGGACATTACCAGGCAAGGGTCATCATTAATGATACGATTGAAATCATTCAGGATAATGCCGTGCATATATATGATCCACCAAGAATCGAACTTATCAAGGAAGATGAGTCCTCCGACGGTCAGCAGGATGGATGGGCAGCCGTTAAAATAACCGGAGGAAAGCCCCCTTATCAAATAACATGGAATACATATAACAAAACTGATTCAATCGCTGACATGGGTCCGGGGTTATATTCCGTAGCAGTCAGGGACATGGCCGGATGCATGGTAACAAAACCGGTTCGAATCAGCACGGATTCTGCCAGCGTCATACAACCGAAGTCTTTAATCACGGGATACCAGGTTTATCCCAACCCGACAAGCAGGTTGATTCACCTGGACATATCCGATCCTGCATTCAGGTACTTCGCCATTTATGATATAAAAGGAAACAAGTATATTTCCGGAAACATTTTAAAACGGCATACCAGCATTGATCTCAGCGATTATGCGGATGGTATTTATTTGTTGAGGATTTCATCACCCACCGGGACTTTTGTACATAAAATTATCCTCGAAAAATAAATCTCCCCAAGCACTCCATTAATTGGTTTCATTCATCAAAAATTTTTGAAGGATGCTCAGCAGTTTATCCGGGTTAATGGGTTTTGTAATATATTCATCGAATCCTGCCTTTTTGTACTTATGCTTTTCATCCTGCAGGGCAAAAGCGGTTTGGGCAATGACAGGAAGTTCAGGATTAGTCTGTTTAATGATCCTGGTGGCCTCATACCCGTCAATTTCTGGCATTTTAATGTCCATGAGTATTGCATCTATCTGTTTCTGGCTTTCCACCACATCGATGGCCTTCTTTCCGTCTTTTACCCATATGATTTGGGCTTTGGTGGGTTTCAGGATTTCAGTCAGATAGAGATAAATGGATTCCTGATCTTCCGCTATCAGTATTCTTTTTCCCTGCCAGCAATCTTCATAACGCATGGTCATCATCTGACCCTGCTCATGAGAAGCAACTTTTTGTGCCGGAACATAGGGCAAGCTTAAGTAAAATGTTGATCCCATGCCGGGTTCGGATTCCACCCACATTTTACCACCAAGCATTTCTGCCAGTCCTTTCGAAATAGCCAATCCCAGTCCCGTCCCTTCATATAAACGGTCATTGCCCGTTTCCAGTTGGTTAAACCGCTCCCAGATGGTTGGCAGCTTATCACCGGGAATCCCGATGCCTGTGTCTTCCACATAGAAGATAATTGTTTTATGCTGATCATGATGGTATCCAAACCGGACGCTCCCTTTATCCGTAAATTTAATGGCATTGCTCAGAAGGTTACTGATGATTTGTTTAAGCCTGGTATCATCTGTGTTTATATAAAATGGTTTATTATTTGCAGCATCCAGCACCAGTTGCACTTCAGGTTTTGATTTAAGCATATTGCTTTCCCTGAATAACCCATCCACATCAAGAAGCATCTCATTCAGGTTGAAATCCACTTTTGAAATGGTTATCTGGTTGGATTCAATCTTGGCCGTATCAATAATATCATTAATCAACTGCAATAAATAATGGCTGCTGGAATGAATGATATTGACGAAATGTTGTTTCTTTTCCTCTGAAATGCTTTTTTGTTTGAGGAGTTGCGAAAATCCCATAATTCCGTTCATGGGTGTTCGTATTTCATGACTCATATTGGCCAGAAAGGCAGATTTAAGCCTGTCGCTCTCTTCCGCTTTTTCCTTGGCATGTTTCAGTTCTTCCTCCATTTTTTTACGTTCCGAGATGTCCCGGAAAATGGCAAAGGTATTGATGAACTCATTGTTCTCATTATACCTCGGTGCAGCAGTCACCAGCAACGTCCTTTTTTCACCATCCGGCCTGATGATATCTGTTTCATAATTACTTTCTATTCCTTTCCTTCTTTTACTTGTTTCATCTAACACCTTTTTAAATTCCTCAGGTCCGGTAAAAGATTTCAGGCTTCTTCCGGCAAGCTCTCCTTTTTGAACCCCAAAGATTTTTTCGGCAGCCGGATTCACAAATATAAATTGCTCGTCACCATCGGTTAAACCAATTCCTTCGCCCTGGTTTTCAATTAAATCACGATATTTTTTCTCGCTTTTTTCAACTTTGACCAGGGCCGCTTTCAACTCTTCCCGGGCCTGTATCTGGTCAAGCTTAATAGAAGCCTGTCTCACCAACTGTTCCACCAGCTTTTTCTCAGTAATCTTTTTGGCATTTCTTAATAATAAAACCACCCCACCCGTGGGAATGCCTTTATGAGAAAAACCTAAGGAATAGATGGCTTCTATATTTAAAGCCCTCTCCAGCGAATGACAGATGCTTTTCGGAAATTTCCTGCTGAAAACCGAATAGGCCCCCTCCTCTATCCGGATAAATTTTCCTTTTGTGTAATTTTCTTTTTCCGCTTCTGTCATTTCGTTCACATCAAAAACCATTCTTCTGGGATCCCTTCCCAGGACTTGAATGGCTTTATCCGCCATTTTTCCGAATCCATAATGCTTTTTTATCTGCAGGAGATTGGGATTATCAGTCTTTCTTCTGGAAAGGATAAGATAGCTTTCCGGATTTAGTTCGTGAATTTCTTCGCCGATGACTTCCAATACTTTATCATATGTATCCGCATAATTTAATTTTAAATTAACATCCGAAATAATTTCCAGCTCCTTCAAATATTTTTTCACCCTGGCTTCTACCTTCTTTCGGCGGGTGACATTTCTTGCTATGCTGAGGATGGCATCCTGTCCCTGGTACTGAACGATGACCGCATTGATTTCAACATCAATTTCTTTTCCTTTTTTGGTTTTATGCTTAACATCCAAAAATATTTTGCCTTCTTCCTTCATTTGGCTTAAGCGCAATGGTGTATTTGGAGCTTCTTCGGTGGTGTCTATGTCGTAAATCGACATGTTCAGCAACTCATCCCTGCTATATCCAAGCTGTTTGGAAGCCGTTTCATTGACTTCAATAAAATTGCCTTCAAAATCATGAATAAAAATGGCATCAGAGGCTGTATTAAATAGCGTTTTGAA
>CAYFUP010000101.1:6000-11953 GCA_964346235.1 uncultured Bacteroidales bacterium
TGAAGGTTTTCATTCAAATGCTGAATCTTTTCGTTTTGTTCGCGCAATTCATCATTGGTGGCCGCAAATTCTTCATTGAGGGCCGCATATTCTTCATTCTTTTCTTTTAAATCACGTTCATTTTGTTTCCATTCGGTAATATCATTAAAATAACAGTCGATTCTCAAAGGGTTTCCGGCTTCATCTTCAATTAACACCGCCCGGTCGGATACCCATCTGACTTCTCCGTCAGGCTTAATAATCCGGTATATCCATATCCCGCTTTTCTTAGAATAAATTTCCTTCAATGATGCTTGGACAATTTTTAAATCTTCGGGGTGGACAAAATTCAGATAACCTTTCGGATTCTCCTCAAAATATGATTTGGGAACGCCAAAAATATCCTCAGTAGCATGGTTGATGCGCAATAATTTAAAAGTCTTCACATCCACAGAATAAAGCCCGTCATGCATATTGTCAAGAATGCTGGCCATTACTTTCCGGTTTTCTTCAAAAGCTTGTTGCATTTTTACCCTTTCGGTAATATCCCTGAAAGCAACAATGCGAACATTTTCCCCTTTAAATTTGGTGTTAAGGGCTTCAATTTCGGCTACAATGACCGATTCATCTTTGCATTTAAAATGTATTTGGTAGGGTTCCGCATATTGCTTGGCCATGTTGTACCTGGCCCGTTTTTGATCTTCCGGGGAGGCAATGAATTGCAGCAGGTTTTTCCCGATTAAATCATCCCTGGTATAACCGGTAAGTCGCGTTACCGCGTCATTGATATCAACGGCAATGCCATGTTGATGCAATAATATTCCTTCAAAGGCGACATTGGATAAAAATTTATATCTTTCTTCCGCTTCAGCCAATGCCTGGTTTTTTGCCTCAATCAGATCCTTTTGCTTTTTCAGCTCTTCATTGCTTGAAATGTATTCCTCATTCAATGAGATATATTCCTGATTCTGCCGGGTTATTTCTTCATTTTTTTCAACCAGGGCCTTCTGCGACTCGATTAACTCAGTAATATTACGAATTATTCCCTCATAATAGGTGATTTTTCCATCTTTCCTTTTGATATAAGTGTTGTCCTCCACCCATATATATTGTCCGTCTTTTTTTTGAACCCTGTAAGGTTCATGCGTAAAATTAGTCACTTCCTTGTCAGCGCTGTTCTCTTTTACCTCCTTTTTAACCCTTTCCAGGTCTTCTTGATGGATAATGCTAATGTACTCGATGCTTCCTGACCTGAATTCATCCGGATCATAGCCCAGAATATGGGCTACATTGTCAGAGACATAATCCAAAGGCCATCCCTGCTCATTTTTCCAGCTAAAAGCCACTACCGGACTCCGATTAAGAATTTTAATCACTTGCTCATTTTGGAGCTCGATTAATTTTTTTTCCGTAATATCCCGAAGGACCAATGTATAAAACCTTAATGTATGATCATCATCCAGGACCGGGTTGACAGTGATTTCCAGGTATTTACCCAGGTAGGGTTCGTAATAGTTTCGGCTGGAATACTTTGTTTTCCTGATGGCCTGACAAGTTTCACAGTTATCATGTTCATCTTTTCCATGAATAAGCAAATAGGACTTCTCGCCAATGACTTCATCCACCGATTTATTTAAAATTCGGGCAAATGGCTGATTGGCCTGTAGTACATTATAATCCGCATCAAGGATGAATATGCCTTCCTTGATGGCTTCAAAAGATCTTTTCCATATTTTCTGCTCCTTTTTGATCAAAGCTTCCTGTTCTTTCTCTTTTCTGATATCCATAACGGCAATGCGAACAAGTCTGGATTTTTGCTCAAAAGAATCTTCCATTGAGATGCTGGTTATCTTAACGGGAATCTCTTCCCCGGAGGATTTGAGTGAGATGATGATGGACAATCGTTCATCTGGGTACTGAATGGTATTTTTAATATGCAAATAAAAGGCATCCTGAAAGGCAGGTGCAACATATTTGGTGAAGTGTTTTTTGGTTTTTTCCGGTTTTTCGCCTAATAGATGACAAAGGGTGGAATTTATTTCATAAATCCTGAAATCATCATCTATGGTCACATATCCTAAAGGAGCATTGTTAAATAAATCATAATATTTTTGCCTTGCATTTTCTAATTCACCCGTAGTCTTATGAAGCTCATCGTTTTGCTGCTCAAGCTCAATTTGATAAATCTGCAGTTCTTCGACCAGCTCTTCAAGGTTTTTCTTGTATGGTTCCGTATCGTCCTGATGGCTTTTATCAAGTAATTGTCTGGCTCGTTTTTGTAAATATTCCTTTTTGATCATGCAACACCTCTCAACAGTAATAATTAAAGATTAAAAAAACTTATTATCCAACACAGTAATAAACTAGCAATAAAAAAAACTTATCATGCAACTTGCAATAATACGAAAAAATAAAAGCGAAGTTGCCAAAAAAGGTATTACAAATATATGACTTACTATATATCAACCATTAACCCTTAACGGAATCTTCAATCGGTATATCAAAATCAAACATTTCCCTCAAAGGGACATCAAGTGCCCTGGAAATGCGGAACACCGTACGCAGTGTGGGATTGATCCTGGATGTTTCAATCCTGGCCACCTGACTTAAAGAAATGCCCGCTTTAAATGCCAGTTGCTCCTGGGTTACCTTCTTAGCTTTTCTTATTTTTCTAAGTTGATTTGCAAAACATGTTATTCCCTTTTCATCAAAATACATTTCTTTACTTTTCCCCTCAATATTCAAAAAAAAATAATGTTATTATTATAGCACATATGCTATATTTTAATATATTTGCCACTATATCATATGACTAACCAACATCATATAATTTTGTTTTATTGATAGTCAATACTTTACCTATATGTCATACCTGCTGTTGATAGATAACCATGAATTCGAGCATGCTTTATTTCAGGAAGTCCTGGAAGAATTGAACCTCCCGCTGATATCCGCCATGAATGGCCGGACAGCCCTTCAGATCCTCAATGCCGTGACCTCTATTTGCCTGATATTCCTCAATCCCAAACTGCCCAATGTTCATCATGCCGAATTATATGATGCCATCAAAACCATCAGTCCAGACATACCGGTTATAGCCTACAGTGCAGTGGCTGAAGAAGATTTTATTAAGCAATGTTATAAAACAGGTTATCATGAAGTAATCCTTAAGCCGGTGGATTTATCATTGATTACCAATACCATAATAAAATATACCACCCATGATTATTAAACCATAATGATTTAACATTGTTTTAATGTCCAACGCAAAATCTTTCAAATAATTATAAAACAAACCGGAAGCTTTTCAAAAAGTAAAAAAAGAATATTAAAGGCAATGTTCCCATTAATTTTTATTGGAATGGTACTTCTCCTTATTTTAGTGGGTCTAATAAAACCCCAAAAACTGCTTTTTGCTCACCTTTAGCACCATTCATGTACGATGAATAAACTGCCCGGTATTTAAGGATCTCATGCCTTGTTCTTGTCGCTTTCTTACATACACTACAAAAGTGTAAGCCATTGTTTTTAAACATTTTAAATGTAGCATAGAACCACTTTAAAATAATCTAGGTAGTTTTCTTATTGCCACCAATTAGACCCGGTTTAGAATAATCACAAAAATCGTTTTTGCATCTTAAAAAAAGGTTCATTAATTTTGACCATTTTAAAAATTCCTCTAAAACACTGGATTTTAACCTGTATTCATGAATGAAAGCAAACCCATGTTGAAATTATCTAAAAAGAAAAAAGCCATTGCTGATTATATGGATCGAATGGCGTTTAAGCGTGACCATTGGATCAAAAGAAATCAATTCTATTACAAAGAATTAATCCATCATTTAAAATACAGCATTCCTGAAAACAGTAAGATTATTGAAATTGGATGTGGTACCGGCTACTTGTTAAACGGACTTAACCCGAAAACAGGATATGGAATCGATATCTCCGAAAGGATGATTAACAAAGCCAAAGAAAACCATCCTCACTTGCACTTTGTTAAGATGGATGCCGAACACCTGGATATTCAGGAAACCTTCGATTTTATCATCATATCCGATACCATAGGATATTTTGAAGATGTGCAACAAGCATTTGAAGAATTGCACAAAATAGCCCACCCGGGTACCCGGATTATCATTACTTACCAGAATTTTTTCTGGTTGCCCTTCTTCAGTTCGGCCGAATCCCTGAAGTTAAAAATGCCGTCCATGAAGATCAACTGGCTCAATGCCAAAGACATCGCCAATATTTTATATCTGGCAGATCTGGACATTATTAAATCTGAACGGCGATTCCTGATACCAAAATATATTCCGGTGTTATCCTGGTTATTTAATAAATACCTCAGTCATTTGCCCGTTTTTAACTTCTTCGGGTTGATTGACTATGTGATTGCCCGTCCCATGGTGAATCACCCTCCTGATAATAAACTGTATAGCACAAGCGTGATTATTCCCGCCCGGAATGAAAAAGGCAATATTGAAAATGCCGTGAAACGCATGCCCAGGCTGGGCAAGCATACCGAAATCATTTATATTGAAGGAAATTCTAAAGACGCCACTTATGAGGAGATAAAGCGGGTTGCCGGTCAGTATCAAAATGAATGGGACATCAAATATGCGCAGCAGGAAGGAAAAGGAAAAGGGGATGCCGTCAGAAAAGGTTTCAGCATGGCCACCGGAGATATTTTAATGATTCTCGATGCCGATTTGACGGTTCCACCGGAGGATTTAACCAAGTTTTACAATGCCATTGCCACGGGAAAAGGTGAATACATCAATGGAACAAGGCTGGTCTATCCCATGGAAAAACAAGCCATGCGTACCCTCAACATGATGGGAAACAAGTTTTTTTCGGTGATGTTTTCCTGGTTGCTTGGACAAAGAATGAAAGACACTTTGTGCGGCACCAAGGTCATTTCAAAAGAAAACTGGACTAAACTATCTGACAACCGGCATTATTTTGGAGATTTTGACCCGTTTGGGGATTTTGATCTGATTTTTGGATCTTCCAAACTGAATCTTAAGCTGGTGGAAGTACCCATTCGTTATCATTCCAGGGAATATGGATCAACCAATATTTCCAGGTTTAAACATGGCTGGTTGCTCATTAAAATGATGTTTTTTGCCATGAACAAAATAAAATTCAGGTAATTGATGACACGGGGATTAAAGATAAACATGTTGCATAAAATGTCATCAGCCTTTATCATTAATTATATTATTATATAGATATTTATATATTTGCAGTAAAATCGAATATATGAAGACCAAAGAGATAGAAAAACGCTATAATGAACTGGCCAATGATGATTGCTGTCTTTCCTGCGGGGGGGCACTAGACCATTCCGGTCCTTTACCAGGAGAATATTGTGCTGATTTAGGAAGCGGAAGGGGCACGGATGTTTTCAGGCTGGCAGAGTTAGTCGGGCAAAACGGATTTGTTTACGGCCTGGATGTTTCCGGTAAAATGATTGAAAAAGCCAGAAAAAACGCCGATAAGATGGGCATTGACAATGTGGAGTTCCGGAAAACAGACCTGGAAAAACTTGACTTGCCTGATGAAAGCGTGGACTTGGTTATTTCCAATTGCACCATCAACCATGCCCGGAACAAGCAGATGGTCTGGAATGAAATCCACCGGGTATTGAAAAATGGAGGAAGGTTTGTCATCAGTGATATATACTCGACTACTGAAGTACCGGAAAAATACCGCAACGATCCGGTAGCTGTTTCTGAATGCTGGGCTGGTGCTGATACACAAGAAGTATATTTTGAAACGCTTGCAAAAGCCGGCTTCTCGCAAATACAAATTTTAGAAGAAAGCAAACCTTACCCGAAAGGAGAAACTGAAGTATGCAGCTTTACCATAGCTTCAGTAAAACCCAAAAAATCATGTTGTTGTTGTTCATAAATGGATGAAACCTCCATGATTAAGTGTTAATCACATACGCGCATGATCAAAATGGAGG